>CAZGEE010000207.1:0-4285 GCA_964525035.1 uncultured Anaerolineales bacterium | reverse complement strand
TGCGCGAAGGCGACGCCTCGGCCCGGCAGCAGGCCGCGGTCTACCAGGATCGCCGCGACACCCTCATGCGCGGGCTCCGGCGCCTCGGCTGGACCGAGACCGAGACGCCCAGGGCGAGCATGTTCGTCTGGGCGAAGGTTCCGGAGCGGCTGATGGAGACAATGGGGACCATCGAGCTGTCGCTCTACCTGATGGAGCACGGCGATGTGGCGGTGGCCCCCGGACGGGCGTTCGGCCCGGGCGGCGAGGGATACCTCCGGCTCGCGCTGGTCGAGAACGAGAAACGGATCAACCAGGCCGTCCGGCAGATCGGGCGGGCCCTGCAGGAGCTCGGCGCCTCGTGACGTGCGCCCGCCGGAGACGTTCCGGGGCGATCGAGCGGGACCGGTGAGTATGGCACGAAGTTTTCCCGGCGGAGTGCATCCGCCCGAATCGAAAGAGGCCACCCGGGCGGCGGCGATTCAATCGGTCGCCGTCAGCGATACGCTGGTGGTCAGCCTGCGCCAGTCCATGGGCGGCGCCGCGGCGCCGACGGTCGAGAAGGGCCGGGCGGTGGCCAAGGGTGAGCCCATCGGCCGGCCCTCGGGATTCATCAGCGCCGCCGTCCACGCCCCCACCAGCGGAACCGTGAGCCGACTCGGCCGCATGACCGACCCGGCCACGGGCGGCGAGGTCGAGGCCGTCGAAATC
Source organism: uncultured Anaerolineales bacterium (assembly GCA_964525035.1). Classification (GTDB taxonomy): domain Bacteria; phylum Planctomycetota; class Phycisphaerae; order FEN-1346; family JAACEH01; genus CAZGEE01. Next base: position 3,595 of record CAZGEE010000207.1, on the reverse strand, counting down.
GAGGCCGACGGCGAGGACCGCTGGCACGAGCAGTGCAACCAGGAGCGCGACTGGCGGTCCATGCCGCCGGAGGAGATTCGCGACGCCGTCCGGGACGCCGGGCTGGTCGGGCTCGGCGGCGCGAACTTCCCGACGCACGTGAAGCTGTCCCCGCCGGGCAAGACGACCATCGAGCAGGTGGTCATCAACGGGGCCGAGTGCGAGCCGTTCCTGACGTGCGACCATCGGCTCATGCTGGCCGAGCCCGAGAAGATCGTCGAGGGGCTCGAGGTCTTCATGCGGGCCACCGGCGCGGCGAAGGGCATCGTCGCGCTGGAGGAGAACAAGGCGGACGCGGCGCAGGTGTTGCGCGACGCCGCGGCCGACGTGGACGGCGTGGAGGTCGTCACGCTGCCGGTGAAGTACCCGCAGGGGGCGGAGAAGCAGCTCATCAAGTCCCTCACGGGCCGCGAGGTCCCCTCGGGGGGCCTCCCCGCCGACGTCGGCGTGGTGGTCCAGAACGCGGGGACGGCCCGGGCGGCGTGCGAGGCCCTGCGGTGGCGGCGCCCGCTGATCGACCGCGTGGTGACGATCACCGGCGACGCCGTGGAGCGGCCGGCCAACTACACGGTGCGGATCGGCACCAGCGTGGCCGCGCTCCTCGAAGCCTCCGGGCTGGCCGAGGAGGTCGGCAAGGTCATCATGGGCGGCCCGATGATGGGCGTGGCCCTGGCGAGCACCGACACCTACGTGGTCAAGGGCATGAGCGGGCTGCTCTGCCTGCGCGACCCGGTCACGTATCGTCATCGGCCTTGCATCCGCTGCGGGCGGTGCGTCGACGCCTGCCCCGCCCGGCTGCTCCCGAGCACCCTGAGCCTGCTGGGCGAGGCCTACGAAGGCGGCCGGCTCGAGTCGCTCGACGAGGCCCTGGAGCTGAGCCTGATGGACTGCATCGAGTGCGGCGCGTGCGCCTACATCTGCCCGTCGGAGCGGCGGCTCGTGCACTACGTCCGGTTCCTCAAGGGCGAGCGCCGCAAGCAGGCCGCCAAGGAGCGAGAGAAGAAGTCCAAGCAGCAGGCCGAGACCACCGGATCGTAGTCACCCGGAACGCACCATGAGCCGACTGACCGTTTCATCCTCGCCGCACATCCGGCACCCGGACACCGTGCCGCGCATCATGTGGTCCGTCTCGGCGGCCCTGCTGCCCGCGCTCGTGGCCTCGGGCTACTTCTTCGGCTGGCGAGCCTACTTCGTGACCGCGCTCAGCATCGCCACGGCGGTGGCCTGCGAGGCCGGAGCCCAGTGGCTTCGCCGCCGGCCCGTGACCGTGAGCGACGGCTCGGCCGTGGTCACGGGCATCCTGGTTGCCTTCTGCATGCCCGCGACGGTCCGCTGGTTCGTGCCCGTGGTCGGCAGCGCCGCGGCGATCCTGATCGCGAAACATTGTTTTGGCGGACTCGGCAACAACATCTGGAACCCCGCCCTGGTGGGCCGGGCCCTGGTGCACAACTCGTTCCCCGCGGACATGAACCCGTCGTCGTACCCGGTGGTCCGGACGGCCCACACGGGCGAGGGCCTCGGGGCCTGGCTCCGCGACGTGCTGCACCACCTGCAGGTGAACGTCGGCACGACGGTCGGCGGCGACGGGGCACCCGACGCCATCACCGGGGCCAGCCCGCTGACGGCGCTGAAGGGTCGGCTGATCGAGCAACCCGACGCGGCCGCGCGGGCGCTGGGTCGGGAGTTCGTGGAAGCCTTCCGGAACACCGCCCCCGCGGCGGCGGAAAACCCCGGAGCCCCCGAAGGCGCGGTCCACCCCGTGGGGCTCCTCGATGCCTTCCTCGGCAACATCGGCGGCAACATCGGCGAGGTCTGCGCCCTGCTGCTCCTGGCCGGGGCGGTCTTCCTGGTGCTCCGTGGGGCCATCCGATGGTACGTGCCGGTCCTGTACGTCGGGACGGTGGCCGTGCTGGTGGCGGTGCTGCCGCTGCCGCTCGGCGGCGAGGAATCGAAGTGGGTCTGGGCCGCCGCTCTCCGGGCCGGCGAACCGGGGGGGCGCTACGTCGGCTACCACGTGCTCTGCGGCGGCCTGATGCTCGGGGCCCTCTACATGGCCACGGACATGGTGACCACCCCGCTGGCGCGCAAGGGGCTGGTCGTCTTCGCCGTCGGCTGCGGCGTGCTGACCGCGCTGATCCGGCTCTACGGCGGCTATCCCGAGGGCGTCTGCTATTCGATCCTGCTGATGAACACCGCGGTGCCGCTGATTGACCGGTGGACACGGCCGCGGGTCTTCGGTGTCGCCGGGCCTGCGAAGGCGGGAGGCTGAGATGAAAAACTGTCTGCGGTTCATCCTCGTGCTCGGCCTGATCTGCACGGGCATGGGCACCGGCGTGGCGTTCCTCTACGCCGCCTTCGAGGACCGCATCGCGCAAAAGGAGGCCCGGCAGTTCGAGGCGACCCTGCGGCAGGTCCTGCCCGAGGGCCGGATCGAACAGCTCGCCGGCTCGCCCGCCCGAGGCACCGACGTCTACAAGGTCACGGCCGACGACGGCGCGGTGCGAGGCTACGCCGCCCGCGGCGAGGCCCAGGGCTATTCGTCCACGGTCCGCGTGCTGGTGGGCACGCAGCCGGACGCCGCGACGATCCGCAAGGTCGCCGTGCTGGAGCAGCAGGAGACGCCCGGCCTCGGGGCCAACGTGAGTGAGAGGCGGAGCAACTATTCCCTGTGGGAGAAGACCGGCGTGGCGCCGACGGAGCAGCCTGAACGGTTCGGCAACGCGTTTCTCGGCCGCTTCGAGGGCCGGACGATCGCGAAACTGGACGAGGTGGACGCCATGACCGCCGCGACCATCACCTCGAACGCCGTCAAGGCGGGCGTGCGACAGGCCGTCCGCCGAATCCGCGAGGCCGTGACCAGCCCGACGGGCTCCGGGAAAGGGGGATAAGCCTATGGCGGGACGCGATCTGGACTCGGTCGTCGAAGCCATCCTGTTCGCTTCCGAGGAGGCCCTTTCGGCGGAGCGGATCGCCCGCGCGCTGGACCGCAAGGACGCCACGCCCGCGGCCGTCCGCGAGGCCGTCGGTCGGCTGAACGAGCACTACCGCGACAGCGAGCGGGTCTTCGAGGTCGTCGAGGTGGCCGGCGGGTTCAAGATGATGACCCTGCCGGAGTACAACACCTACGTGCGCAAGGTGCTCCGCAGCCGGTCGCGCGAGAAGCTCAGCCAGGCGGCGCTCGAGACCCTGGCCATCGTGGCGTACCGGCAGCCGATCACCCGGGCCGAGATCGAGACCATCCGCGGCGTCGAGGCGGGCCCCATGCTCCGGATGCTGGCCGGTCGCGGCCTGGTGCGGATCGCCGGCCGCGCCGAGGCCCTCGGGCACCCGTTGCTCTACGCAACGACGAAGCAGTTCCTCGAAGCGTTCGGCCTCCAGAGCCTGGGCGACCTGCCCCGGGCCGAGGAACTGACCCGGCCGGAGCCGTCGGCCGGGGAAGACGAGGAAGCCGAGGGTGCAGAGGAAGGCGAAGGAGAACCGCCCGACGTCGAGTCGTCCGAGGCCCTGGCCGGGGCCATGGCCTCGCTGGGCGCCGACGAGGAAGGCGAGCCCGGCG
>CAZGEE010000206.1:0-4288 GCA_964525035.1 uncultured Anaerolineales bacterium | reverse complement strand
CATCGAGCGGAATCCGGTCCACGGGGGCGAAGGGGGTAGCTCCCAAGGGCCACGAGCCGGAGGCCGCCTGCGAGGGGTCGGCGTGCAGTAACCCGAGCAGCCCTACGAGGAACAGGCACACGGCGGCCGCGGCGGTGCACCCGCGTCGGTCCCGGCGCCGGGCGAGGGCGAAAACGGCCCCGGCCGTCGCCGTCAGCGTGGCCCAAAGCAGCAGGCTTCCCTCGGACCCGGCCCAGAGGGCGCTGACGCGGTACACCGTCGGCAGCGAGCGGCGGACGTGCCGGGCCACTAACGCCAGCCGGAAATCCGCGGTCACCAAGGCCATGAGGAGCGTTCCGATGGCGGCCCAGAGGGCGAGGGCAGTCCCCAGGAGAGCGTCGCGACCGGCACGAGCGGCGAGGGCGTCGCGGCGGACGGAGGCCGCAAGGAAACAGCCCCCTCCCAGCGCCGCCAGCAGCAGGGCCAGGAAAAGGGAAAGTTGTCCGATGGGAATCAGCATCGTTCGCGAGGGCGTCTCCAGGCGCGGCCGCCGGGCCGATCAGTTCGTTGGGGGCTCGCCACGCAGTTTGCCGCGGTACCGGCTCGCGCACCGGGTCAGCAGCCGGTGCGCCCGAAATCGGCCCTTGGCGTCCAGTGAGCCGTCGAGCAGGACTTCCCTGCCTTGCTCGAGGGTCGCCGGCAGCGGGCCGCGGTAAAGGACCTCGACGGAGCGCCCGCCGGCTCTGAGCGTAAGCCGATGTGAGCCTTCGACCTGCGTTTCCACGGGACCGTCCAGGATGCCGGCCAGGCGAACCGGCTTTCCCGTCCACGCGCCCGCTCTTCGGGCCAGTTCATCCACGGGCACATATCGGACGACGCTCCCGGTGATCAGGAACGCGGCAAGCCCCCCGAGGCTTAGGATCAGGAGTCCGAGTGCGGCGGCACGGGTTTTTTTTCCGCTGTCTCTCATGGGCCTCGCGACCTTACCGGATTGCGCTAACCGCCATTATAGAGGACCCCAGGGGCGTTTTCGAGGTTTCCCCAAGGGGGCTTTTTTGAAGACGCTTATCGAAGAACCAGAAGCGTTTGCATTTTCCGCACGCAGGGGTTAATAATTTAAGGATGGATGCGTTGCAGAACTGAATCGGATATCCGCGAAGGGGAGGCCGATGAGGAAACCGATTGCCGGGTGCTCGTTGCTGCTTGGCCTGGTTCTTGTCGTGACGGGACGCGCGGAAACCGTACCCCTGGACCTCTCCTCGGCGCTGACCAGCGACCTGCTCGGGACCGACGCGGAACGTTGGGAAGCCATTGCCTACCACGACGCGTTCCCGACGGTTGATTATACGCTGCACCACGTGTTCGGCGATCACGACCGTCTCGGTGGCCCGTTCGATTGCTACTACGTGGACGACCAGTACGGCCTGCCGGAGGACGGGGTGGTGACGACGCCTTTCGGGACCTACCAACTCGCCCCGCCCGAGGAGGGTGATGTCACGGAGCATCTGCCCGCACCCAATGCGGTGGGTTTCGGGAAGCTCCTCGGTGAGGATCCGATAGTCGGTGAAGTCACGCTCCCCGTGGACGAACAGGCCCACTACAGTGCGGTCAACTTTCTTCTTTGTCACTGGTACGCCTACGTGGAGGAAGGAGTGACACCGAACCTGGACATTCGCATCCTGGCGTTGTACGCCGGGGGGACTCAGGAACTGCTATACGAGGGGGCCGTTCCCGACTGGAACGGGAGCGGGCCCGAAGGATTCCAGGCGGCCTGTTCCTCGGACCGGTTCATTACCAGCAGCGGGACCAATCCGTGCGGGGTGACGATCGGGGTGGGGACGCGGACGCTGTGGGAGTTTGCCGCCCCGTTGTCGCTGAACTCTGCGTCTGTGCTGACGGGGTTCCGGTTCGAGGTGGCGACCGTGTCGGACGGCGCGGAGAACTTCGCGGCGGTGTTGGCGGCCAGCGCCACCCCTTTCCAGGGAGCGGGCGAGCCGATCGAGGTGGCTCTTCAGCAGGACTATTCGTGGTGTTATCAGAACGCGCCCGAGACCACCGAGGGTCGGCACCGGGTTCAGCTGACGGTCGAGGTCGTGCCGCCGGATCCGAACGGAAACGATAGCTACTCGGTTGAGATCACGGAGACGCAGGGCCTTGGGCGTGTCTCGATAGAGCCTACGGCCGACCCGATGATCTGGGACGTTCTCGGGGCCTGTGCAGAGGACGCGGCGGCGGGTGAAACCGAGTTGGAGATCGCGGTTACGGGGAACGAGAACGGGGGATACGGTGTTGCCACCACGACCGTCACGGTCCGGCCGATCGGGGACGTCGATGGCAACGGTTTCGTGAACGTGCTGGACAAGGTCTATTTCAACAAAGCTCTGAACGGGCTTGCCACCCCGTTTGCCGACCGGGCCTATGACCTGACCGGCGAAGGGGCGGTGAACGTGATTGACAAGGTGCAGATGAACCGTGTTCTGAACGGTCAACCGGTGCCGTGATACCGGGCTGGTGCGCTGACCGTGGCCGTGCTACGGGCCGACGGAGGGGGGCGGTAGAGAGTTCCAGTCGGTCGCAGGGGAAGCCATGTGGCCTGTTTCTGCTGGCCTGTATGAAGGATTTTGGCGAAAAATGGAAGGTCGGTTTGCCGAATCGGATTGTATGTGCTAAACTCCAGTAGAGAACACCAGGGGCCGCGGGGTGCACGCCGACGCTTTATATAGAGGCCTGGGAGTTTACGCTCTCAGGATATAGTACCCCCGGCGAGCGGTAGTCGTGCAGGGAGGGGTTGCGGGAACCGACCGGTGCCCAGATCGTGTCGGAAAGCCAGGAGACCTTCCGCCGAGGAACGGCGTCGGCACCGACGCTATGTTCTCCCCATGGATGCGATAGCCATTCGGAGCTCGTCGGCGGGTTCGTCCCGCCGCGGGCGAGCGATCACCCTGCGGGTCCAGGATGTCAGTCCGGGCGGAGTCGGCGTCGTAAGCTCGGAGGCGCTGGAGCCGTCGGAGGAACTGGTGTTCTTCATTCCGCCCCGAGGGGGATGCCTCGGTCGCGACCTCCGAGGCAGCGTAACGCGCTGCGAGGACCTCGGCGGAACATATTCCGCGGGCGTGGCCTTCCGGGAGGCGTGGCCTTACGATGCGGCGGAGCCGGACTGACGGACCGATGTGACGTTGCGGTGTCACCGAAACGGGAAAAAAGGCGGAGCGTCGCGGTCAAAATCCCCGATTCAGTTGCTTTGGGGGCTGATGTAAGTCATATTTTAGTTGTGTTAAGTCCGTACCGGTCGGACGGTCGATAGGATCAGGGCAGGGAGAGCGGCCGTACCCGTTCAGGGCAGGTTGAACAAGTGTTGAACCGAGGGGAGTGTGGGAGAACTCGCCGTCATGGACCTGAGAAACCGACCGACGCGCGGAGCGGAGGAGGAACGCCGACGGTTCCGGCGGTTCCCGATGCGCCTGACCGTGAAGGCCCGGCGCGACGATCTTCCCGGTTCTCCGCCCTCCTCGAATGAGTCGTCGCGGCCCGAAGAGACCGTGAGCATGGACGTCCTGGATTTCTCCCTCGGAGGAATGCGGGGACGGGCAGGCCTGGCACTCCGCCCGGAGGAACAGGTCACCGTGTTCGTGCCCCCCTTCGGGACCCGGCCGAACATGGACGTCACGGGGCGGGTGGTGCGATGCCACCGCCAGGAAGGGCGGTTCGACGTCGGAATCGAGTTTTGCCAGACCCGCGAGGAGCCCGAAAGCAGTCCGTGGGTCCGCATCCACGAGCTCTTCTACATGGCCGGGGAGTCCGAAAAGAGCGACGACTGAGGCCCACATTCTCAGGAATAAATCGCCGGCGCCCGCGGGTTGCATCGCGGGCGTCGCTTTTTGAAACAGCCCGGCTTGCCTGTGACCGAAAGGCTCGCGCTCTCCGAAAAGCTCTCAACCGGCCGTCCGGCCCATATCAGATCCGCCGGGAGAAAGTGACAACCGCCCGCGACGGACTTCGCCTCGGCGAACGGTGGTGGCGGTATACTAACGTCACTGACTAACCGTCGGGACGGGAAGCCCGGGCAAGGTTCTCGGAGGTTCCGCGTAGTGCATGCCGGGCCTGGGAGCGTTCAACGAGACCGTTCGGGGGGACTTCTATGGCTGACGGAACAAGCGGAAAACCGGGGCGATACGATTGGGCACTTCTGGTGCTGCGGCTGGGCATCGGGATGGCCTTCCTGGGCCACGGTGTGCCCAAGCTGATGGCCGGTCCCGGCCTGTGGACCCGGCTGGGGCAGGCGGTCGGGGTTTTTGGCATTCACTTCGTC
>CAZGEE010000205.1:2395-4295 GCA_964525035.1 uncultured Anaerolineales bacterium | reverse complement strand
CAGCAGCAGGAGGGCGTCCGCCCGAACGCGCCGGCGCCGCCGGTACAGGATGACCACCAGCCACGGAAGCACCAGCGCGCCGACCAGGGCGTAGCGGAGCACGGCCAACGTCAGCCCGTGCCAGTAGGTCTCGGCCAGCACCGTTCCCTGGAGCAGCCACCGGTTGCAGACGTTGGAGGACCCCCACCCGATGGTGGCCAGAAGAAGGGCCGTCAGCGCGACCGGCCGAGAAGGTGCTTTCCGCAGAATCGCCATGCCTTCGTCCTCTGTTTGCCCGCCTCCGCCTTGACGGACCCGGACGGTAGCCGATAATAGGCTCTTCGCGCCGCGGGGACAAGCGGCGCAGCAACCGATTCCTCGCAAAGGAGCCGACGACTGTGAAACGACAGAGGATTTCGCTGGACGGAACGTGGGACGTCGTGTTCGACGAAAAGGAACGCCTGGGGCCGGACTGTTTTCGAAAGAAGGTCGCGACGCACGCGGTTCCGGTGCCCGGAGCCTGGGAGGAAGTGCGCCCCTTCTACGACGGGGTCGGCTTCTACCGGCGGACGTTCGACCTCCCGCGCGGCATGCGCGGCAGCCGGTTGCACCTGAAGTTCGGGGCGGTCAACTACTTCGCGGAAGTCTTCCTTAACGGCACCCGCGTCGGCCGGCACGAAGGCGGCTACTCCCCGTTCGTCCTCGACGTGACCGACGCCGCGCAGGCCGAGGACAACGAACTCGTCGTCCGCGTCATCGACCCGCCGCGCAACCGCACCATCCGGGGCTTCCGCAGCGGGGCCCCGCTCAGCCAGTCCGACATCCCCACGTGGAAGGCCGGGTGGTATTACAACTTCGGAGGCCTCTGGCAGCCGGTCGAGCTTTACACCACCGAAAGCGTCTTTGTCGATGATGTCTTCGTGCAGCCGCAACCGGACCTCAAGACCGTGCGGTTCGACGTCACGGTCCGAAGCCACGAGAGCGCCGGGCGCTACCGTCTTGCGATCGACATGGCACCGAAGTCCGGCGACGAATCCACGGGTGCCGAGGCCTCCCGGGACGTCCGCGTCAAGAAAGGGCTCAACCGGTTCCGGTTCACCGCCCGCGTCAAGCGGCCCCACCTGTGGTCCCCGGACGACCCGTTCCTCTACACGACGTCGGTGACCCTGGCCGACGGCGAGGAAGAGCTCGATCGCCTGGACGTCACGTGCGGGGTGCGCCTCTTCACCGTCGAGGACGGCGTGTTCAAGCTCAACGGCAAGCGGATCGCCGTGCGCGGCTTTCTGCAGCAGGGCGTCTACCCGCGTCACCTGGTCCTGCCCGAGTCGAAGGCCGCGGCGCGCCGGGAACTCATGCTGCTGAAGAAAAACGGGATGAACTTCATCCGCGCGCACCTGAAACCGTCGCCGGTCCACCTCGACCTGGCGGACGAAATCGGCATCCTGCTCATGGCCGAACCGCCCATCGGGTGGATCGAGCAGACCGAGCACACCGTGGACCGCTGCAAGCGCGAGATCGACGAACTGGTCCGCCGCGACCGCAACCGTCCCAGCGTCGTGATGTGGTGCCTGCTGAACGAGGCCACGCACTATCGGACGTTCACCCCGAAGCAGCTCGAGCGGTTCAAGCGGACGCTGTCGGAGCACTGCCGCGGCCTCGACCCGACCCGGATCGTCATCGACAACTCCGGCGGCGACCTCGGCGGCCACGCGCGCGAAAGCACCGTCGGCGCACACCTGCCGTTCACGAAGAAACCTGTCCGGATGCACGATCTGCACGCCTACTGCGGCACGCCGCTTTCGGTCGACGCGCTGGAGACCTATCGCACCCAGGCGGGGGCCGGGAAGGCCCGCCCCGACGGCGAGAGCTTCGTCCAGCCCGGCCGGAAGTCCACGAAGAAACCGCTGGGACGCGGCAAGCC
>CAZGEE010000205.1:0-2385 GCA_964525035.1 uncultured Anaerolineales bacterium | reverse complement strand
TGCTCGATCATGTCGAAGATGAGCTGCTTGCAGTCGGCGCCTTCGAGAATCCGCCGGACTTCGAAAGGGTGCTGGACCGATACCGGCCCCGCGAGCGCCGGCGCGGACTGGAAGATTACCAGCTTCACCGCAATTACTACGATTCCCTCAAACAGCAGTTCAAGCGCGCCGGGCTCAAGGAGATCTTCGGCTCGGTCAAGCAATACATCCGCCGGGCACAGGACCTGCACCGGGAGGATGCCCGGGCAATCGTCTCGGCCGTTCGGGCCAACCCGCGGAACTCGGGTTGGGTCTACACCCAACTGGCCGACGCCTCCGGCGAACTCTTCGGGGCCACGGACGTGTGGCGCCGGCCGCGGCGATGGTTCAAGGACCTTGCCGAGGCCTGCGCCACCCCGCTCGTGGTGCCGCACGTCACCCGGCGCGTGGTCACCCCGGGCGCGACGCTGGGGCTGAATCTCCGGATCGTCAACGAGAACACGGTCGGGGACACCTACCGGTGGAGCGTCCGCGTCGTGAGCCCCGGCGGCCGGGCCATGGCCACCGAGAAGGGCAAGGTCCGCGCCCGCGGGTGGGTCCAGGAGGTGCTCGACACGAACCTGGACGCGCCGTCGAAACCGGGCCGTTATACCGTGGAGGCCGAGCTCCGCAGGGGATCGACCGTCCTGTCGAGCAACTGGATCCGGTTTACGGTGATCGAGCCGGCCGAGTGCCCGGCGGACCGCGTGGCGATGTTCGACATGGCGGACGAGGTGCGGCCGACACTGGAGGCACTCGGCATCCCGCAGATCGACAAGGGCGGGAACAATTACCGGCACAAGGACGTCCCGTGCGTGACGGTCGAGCGGCCCGGCCAGCACGTGGGCCTGCTGAGCGAATACAACCAGCAGCTTCGCCGCATCTGCACGCTCGGCGGCGCCGCGCTGGTGCTGGAGCCGACCACGCCCCTGCTCTACGACGACCTGCTGCCGAAGCCGGTCCGCCTGACCTCGCCGATGCGGAACCTGCTCTACATGCGGCCCTCGCCGATCTGGGACGGGCTGCCCGGGTCGGGCGGCTTCGTGGACTACGAGTTCGCCGACGTGCTCGCGGGGCGCGCCAACCCGCGCAACAATCCCGACGACGTGCTCGCCCTGGGAGGCACCAGCCTGGCCGGCGGACTCTGCGCCCACATGTGGACCGGGCCCGAGGTCTACAACTGGGGGTCGCTCATCGACGTGATTCCGATCGGCCGGGGGCACGTGGTGCTCTGCCAGTTCTCGCTGGTCCACCAGGCCCGGGAGAACCCGGTCGCGGCCCGGCTGCTGGCGAACCTGGTCCGCTACACCGCGTCGCTGATCCGGCCGGGCGGGGAGAAACGGCTCCTCAGCCGGTGCATCGACCCCGTTTGACGCCGACGGCATCCCGGCGCCGCTCGGGATCGCCACCCGGGCCGGCGCTGGGGCAACGGCAGAAAGGCCTCCGTGATGAGATTGCCGCGCGGCAAGCCGTGGCGCAGGGTCCGCCTGTGGGTGGAGCTGGCCCTGCTGACCGTGATCGGTTTCGGGGGGTGCGGGTCCGGGAACCGCCTGTTCTACTGGCCCAACCGCCTCGTCTACAGCGATCCCGCCCGCGAGGGCACCGAGGTCGAGGACGTCACGTTCGAGGCACCCGACGGCACCTCCCTGCACGCGTGGTTCGTCCCCGCCCGGCCGGGAGAGGCCCGCGGTACCGTCGTCTACTTTCACGGCAACGCTCAGAACCTGACTGCCCACTACGCGTTCGTCTCGTGGCTCCCGGCCGAGGGGTACAACCTGTTCCTCTTCGACTACCGCGGATTCGGGCGAAGCGAAGGCCACCCGACGCGGGAGGGCACCTTCCGGGACTCCGTGGCGGCGCTGGCCGCTGTGCGAAGCCGGCCCGACGTCGACCCCGACCGCCTCGTCGGCTTCGGGCAGAGCCTCGGCGGGGCGCTGCTGCTCGCGGCGCTCGGCGAGACCGACCCGAGCCAGGTGCGCGGCGTGGCGATCGAGAGCTCCTTCGCCTCCTACCGGAACGTGGCCCAGGCGAAGCTCGCGGAGAGCCCGCTGACGTGGCTCTTCCAGTGGCCCCTGTCGCGCTGGCTCGTGACGGGGGAGCACAGCCCGGCCGATTCGCTCGACCGGCTCGAAGGGGTGCCCCTGCTCATCCTCCACGGCGACGCCGACGAAATCGTTCCCTTCAGCCAGGGCCAGGAACTGTTCCGCCTTGCTCCGGAGCCGAAGCGTTTCATTCGCGTCCCGGGCGGCCGGCACGTCGAGGCCACGGGGGGCTCGCGCTTCGGGGCGACCTACCGCAATGAACTGAGGGATTTCTTCGACCGGTGCCTGTCGCGATCAGCCGCGGATTGACCGTAGCGCCGAAATG
>CAZGEE010000204.1:0-4310 GCA_964525035.1 uncultured Anaerolineales bacterium | reverse complement strand
TCCGCAAGGAGCCCGCAATGACCGACATGCTGGACGACCCGGCCACGATGACCCCACCGCAGCGCCGCCGCGAGATCGCGGCCATCCTCGCCCGCATGCCGGCGGCCCTCGCCGTCCCGCTTTCGCCTCGTTAGCCGTGAATCCCTATCCGGACCCTGCTTCGGCCCACACTCTCAGACCCTCGCCCCCGAGAGCGCTGCGGGTTAGCAACGTGGATTGGAGAGGGGGCCAGTCACTCTGGCCCGCCCCCGAGAGAGGGTGCTCTATGTCACGTCATTGATGTTCCAATGGAGATTGTCCAGGACAGCCTTCATGGCCCGGATGGTCGGCTGAGTCATCCCGTAACGCGGCTCATACCGGTGAATGGCGAAGGCGATCGAGACGCCGAACGCCGGACCGAGAAAGCGGTGCGGCCGGCTGAGTTTGCCGTTGCAGAGGTGAATGAACGGAGTCTTGAGCTCGCGCTTCAGGGCCATGGTGGTCCGCAGCGCCTCGGCAAGCTCGTCTTCCGTATCGACGGTGGTCACGATCTTCACCACTTCCGGACCGCGCGATTCAAGCGCCCGCATGTGCTCGATGACCTGTTCCCTCGTTCGCGCGCACGCCATGTGGGACGAGAGGACCACGTCCGCGCCCCTGGCGTGAATCCGGTCGATCAGGCGCTTCTGCTTGTCGATGGCGGCGGGGTTACGGGTGATCTCCATCGGCGAAGGATCGTACAAGTCCCCCATGACGTCGATCATCGAGGCCCCGACCTCGGCCGCGGCCAGCAACAATTCCTGCCGCTCGTCGTCGCTGGAATCCCGCCACTTGTCGTCGCGGTAAAAAAAGAACATGAACGGCAGATCGACCGCGTCGATGACGCTTCTCAGGGCTTCCGGATTGCGGAACTCAGGCTTGAGGTCCGCAAGATCTATCGCGATGCCCTGCGCGCCGTCGAACTCGGCGTTCCTTGATTCCGCGATCAACTCCTGCGGCGTCCGGCCGGCCATGATGCCGGTAATGACAGGATACGGCTGGTTGAGGAAGGACTTCTTCATCGCATGGCCCTGAGTCTGGAGTCTGCCCCGATCATCGAAGTCAGATGCCGCCGCAACTGCGGCCGCCGTCGATAACGTAATTCGCACCGGTGATGAACGCCGCCTGCTCGGAACTCAGGTACAGGATCAGGTCGACAATCTCCCGCGTTTCGGCAGCCCGCCCCAGCCGGGTCTTCATCCTGGCCATTTCCGGACGCGTCAGGACCGGGCCGGGCGACACACAACAGGCGCGGATGCCGTGCGGCGAACCGACGACGGTCAGCGACTTGGTCAGACCAATCATCCCGCTCTTCGCCGCACCATAGTCCAGGCAAGCGGATCCGGTCACGCCGTCCACCGAGCCCAGATTGATAAAGACGCCCCCCTTCTGCTCGATCATCCGGCCCAGCACGGCGTGGCAGAAATAGACAGCCCCCTTGAGGTTCACGTCCAGGCCCCAGTCGATGACCTCGACGGGCAATTCGTGATAGGGCACACCCACGTAGCCCATCACCCGCGACGAGGCGCCGCCGGCGCAGTTGACCATGATGTCGATCCGACCAAACTCCTTTATGGCCCGCGCGACTGCCGCCTTGACCTGCGCATAATCGCGGATGTCCGCCTTAACGCCGACGGCAACTCCGCCCTTGCTGCAGATGTCGGCCGCCGCCGTGTTCAAACCCTGCTCATCAATGTCCACCATGCAGACCCTGCCGCCCTCTTCGGCGTATTTCTGCGCGCAAAGCAGGCCGATACCCGAAGCCGCACCGGTAACAACAACCGTCCTGTCCTGGAAACGCATACTCATTCCGGAATCCTCCGGAGAACTTGTCTCAGGATACCGTCAACACCACTTTGCCAAGGTTCTCCTGCCGCTGCAGAATCGCATGGGCCTCTTCCGCCTCCGTAATCGGCAACCTTTTGTGAATCAGCACCTTGATTCTGCCGGAGGAAAACGCCGGCCACACTTGCTTTTCGAGCCCGGCGAGAATCTCCGCCTTCATTTCGCTGGTCCGGCTGCGCAGCGTGCTGCCGATCAATTTGAGGCCGCGCCTGAAGAAATCGGTCATATTCAGTTCGCTCATCGTACCGCCCAGCGTGGCGATAACGATCCAGCGCCCGCCGCGCGCCATGGCCTGCAGGCACGGGCCGAGGTTCTTCCCCGCCACGCAGTCCATGGCCAGGTCCACCGGGTGCTCCTTCATCACCGCCGCGATATCTTCCCTTTTCCGGTTGATCACCACGTCGGCGCCTAGGTCGCGGACAAACCGTTCCTTCTCCTCCGAACCGACCGTGGTGACCACTTTCGCGCCGAGGGTCTTGGCCAATTGAATCGCCGCCATGCCGAGTCCGCTCGCGCCGGCCTGGATGAAGACGGTCTCGCCGGCCTTCATGCCGCCCTCGAGGCACAGATTCAGGTACGAGGTGGCGAACGCTTCCGGGATCGCCGCCGCTTCGACCATCGAGAGTCCCGCGGGTACCGGCAGGGCCATGTCGGCGGGAACGGCCACTTTCTCCGCGTACCCGCCGCCGCCCAGCAGCGCGCAGACCTTGTCGCCGACTTTCCAGTGTCCGCCCGGCGGCGCTTGGAGCACCACACCGGCGGCTTCCAGTCCCATCCATTCCGGCCAGCCCGGCGGCGGCGGATAGTTGCCTTCGCGCTGCAGGAGGTCGGCCCGGTTGAGCGCGGCGGCGTGAACCTCCACCAGGATGTCATTCGCCTTGACGACCGGATCGGGCACTTCACACCAGTCGAGCGATTGGTCGGCCTGGATCAGGATCGCGTGCACACTACTCCTCCCATCGTCCGTATCCGGCGGCGGCCATCGCCGCCACTTTGACCGGAGAATCGTGCTCGTAGGCCGTTGCGGAACGGATCGAGCCGAGGCAACCGACCGGACGCTGCCACCTATGGTGCGTCGGACGAGGGCGGCGGGGCGTCCCTTGCACATCCCCGGCGAATCCCCCATCGCGTCGATAACTTGTACGAGGATTTGCCTTCGATGGCAAGCGGGAAGCCGGAGATACGCCTGCAGGGGTTTGGCCGGCTTTTCCGTGACGATCTCAGGCGGTCCGGGGCCGTGCCCGCCCCGTCAGGCAGGCGATGGCAGGGCACTTCGCTCGGGATGTGGGTCGGCTGTCAACCAGTCCGCCGGAAAACGGCCGCTTGCGGACCTCGCCGAGACAGAGAGTGGTTTGTTCCTCGCTCGTCTCGAGGAGCCAATCTGGAATCCGCGGAATTGCCGCGGCTGAGGAGTTAACGGAAAGCCTCGACCTGCAAGGGTCGGGGCTTTCGTCGTAAGTACGCTCCGCCAAAGGGTCAGGGCGTTCGTGCCGACGTCGGCGGCGCTCTCCGGTTCGCAGGCGAGACTTTGGGGGTCCGAACGCAACCGACATAATTCCGCCCGTTGGGCGGAAATCTCGCCACCAACTCTCGGACTCTCTCTTAAATAGATCGAGATGCTGCAGTGGGTTTTGTTTCGGAGCCCATCGTTATCTCGAACTTGCGACCGATACGCGCGGTGACGCGGCTGCGAGCGAACTCGCCCGCTCTGGTGGTTAGTTTAGGTTTCATTTGACACCGTTAAGATCGTATGCTATATTATATTGGAGGGCGTCCGGCAGCAAGAGGCCGGTTACAATCTATTTGCCGTGTGAGCATTAAGTGACGGCGGTCTGCGGGGATCGAGCCTGCGGCCGCCTTGTTTTCTGCGCGGTCCTCAGCCGTGGGCATTGTGCTGCGGGCGCAATGGACGAAAAAATGCTTCTCTGCACGCAGACGTCCATGGAGCGAGCGCCGCATGAGTTCAGAACTGGATCGTGGCGAAGTCTTGAGGGCAAATGATTTGTCCTATAGTGCGTCGAGCTGAACAGGAGGAATGGGCGTCATGAGGACTCTAAGCGTAGTCGTGGCCGTGTGTTTGTCTGTTGTCACAAGCGCCTCGGGTGATACTTTCGGCACAGGAAGCAACCAATTCGATATCGACTTCGTGACCATCGACGGCAGCACGAATCCGACGTCAGGATACGGCATCGTGAACCGCGACTACCGCATGGGCGCTTACGAGGTCACCAACAGCCAGTGGAATAGGTTCACGAACTCCTTGGGCACCTCGGTCACTGGCTATCCGTCCCAGGCATATGATGAAGATCCGTACTTCGCTGGTGCGGACATGCCTGCTGCGGCGGTCAGTCTGTATGAGGCGGTCCAGTTCGTTAACTGGTTGAACACGTCGACCGGGCATCACGCCGCGTACAATTTCACAGGCAGCCAGGGCCAGGGCGATGGAA
>CAZGEE010000203.1:329-4325 GCA_964525035.1 uncultured Anaerolineales bacterium | reverse complement strand
GCCAAGTTCTTGTCTTGAAGGAACTTGGCGTATCCGTCGAGCACTTCGCGCAAATGGACGTCACGTTCCGCCATATTCATCTTCAGTTTTATCCAGATCTGGATACCACGCGATTGTCCGTGGTTGTCCATGGCCGGTCAAGCGGCGTTTTCGCCTCTGACGGCGTTCACCGCTCGATAAAGCATTGCCGACGACTGGAAGCGTCGGTATACTTGCGCTGAACGTCCCGAAAAAGCAGATTTCTGTAGAAAAACAAGTTCGGCTGCGTATGGAGGAGTGGTCAATGGATACGACGACCCTTGCAGCACTGATCGGTGCAATAGCAACGATCATCGCGGCACTCGTAACCCTGTTGATCAAGAGGCGCAACAGAGCAAGACTT
This sequence comes from uncultured Anaerolineales bacterium, assembly GCA_964525035.1. Lineage (GTDB taxonomy): Bacteria > Planctomycetota > Phycisphaerae > FEN-1346 > JAACEH01 > CAZGEE01. Next base: position 3,943 of record CAZGEE010000203.1, on the reverse strand, counting down.
GAACTCATCGACACGGTGGTTTCATTGCCGCCAGTTCGGTTCCCTCATCGGACAGATGCTTTGGGTGTAGGCCATTTCTTCCCGGTGATCGACCTGAAATTCGTCAACTCAGGGGAAGGTGTGGCGTTCCTTTCCCGGATGGAGATCCATGTCTCCGAGATGGCCACCGACCCTACGCCCATTCTGGAGTTCTATATCAGTGCGGAGCAGGATGGTGACTTGCTCATAACCATCAAGAACTGTGGCTGGGGGCCTGCACTGGGAGTGAGGCTCGACAACCTGCAGCATGAGGAATTCAGGAAACGCCTGAAACTCAGTGGACGTCACTACCTCTGGAATGGAGATATTCAGGCCCTGCAGACGGTCACCATTCGGATACCTAGCTCCGCTGTCAAGGAGACCGCAACAATAGAAGTAACGGGGCCATGTGGCTACGTGATCTATAAGGATGCGCGGGGCACTGAGTTCGGACGGACTGTCCGTTACGATCCTTATCCCTTTGAAGAGTACCGCGTGAAAGTAGAGAGCGGTAGATTCCATGTAGCGCATTACGACTTCGCAAGAGCGAGGGAGGTATCCTGCCAGTACACCGTCATGCTGCCATCTGCGCCAACCGAATACTCCAAGGCCTACAACATCTCAATGGAAGTTGCGCCTCAGGAAACTGAGCGGTTTCAGGTTATCCTGGCGACGGAAAAGTCTGCCACCTTTGTTGCCCGTTTCAGAATTCAATACGACCATGATGCCTTTGTGGACACAGCCCCCTTGAAACTTAAAGTGTGGAATCCCAATGAACTGTGGTACTACGACTATCTGAAGCGGTCGTTTATCGGAGGAGAGGGTTCGTTAAAGCCATGTTTGGACGGACTAGAGATAGTAGACACCGCGGCAGGAGGGAAGCAGCAAAGTGAAGAGAAAAAAGGAGCCTCGGAGGCCGACGAGTCGGCGGCCTGGGCATTCAATGATGTCGCCTGGGTTCTTATCGACGAAAACATAGATATGGACGAAGGAATTCGCCTCGTCAGCAAGGCTCTGTCTTTGAAACGCAACGAGCCTTTCATGTTAGACACGCTGGGATGGGCGTACTACCGGCAAGGTCGCTATGGCGAGGCTGTAGAATGCTTGCGCAGAGCGCATGAAGCAGTGCCGAGTGATGACACGATCGCTGGACATCTTGCGGAGTCGAGGAGACGGGAAGCGGAAACAACTGAATGAAGTCGCCGAACAAGTTCATGCAGGCGACGCGGTAGCCGCGCGCCTGATGGACAGCGTAGGCCAAACCTGCGAGGCTGGCGTCCTCGCCCGGTTTCAGTCGATCACGGCCACCTTCCCCCTCTCCCACTTGAATTCGATTGTTGTCAGGAACCCACTGCACGCGTTCCCGTGGCATCGAAGCACTTGGGCCCGGGAAGGAACCGTGGAACGGTGACATGCCAGGAAAGCGTTCCGGGGACCTGAGAGAATGATTCCAATGAACAAAAAGGTCGTAGGCGTTGCGCGCCGACAGGGCTGTGGACTGGCTCTACCTGTGGTCAAAGGTGCGGTGGCTTTCTCGCAAGGAGCAGTATGACTGGCGGGGCCGCCGGTTAGCGAACGCCGCAGGGATTGGCCGGGCTCGCCGGGTCCGGCAGCCGTCAGTGGGGTTTACCGTATCGGCTTGCTCAGCCGTTCCCGCATACGGGCCTTCCGGGTCCGGATTTCCCCGGCGACGGCCTCGGAGAAGTCCGTCCACGGCGGCCCGGAGAGGACGAGGGACTTTCGGAGCCATCGGTTCAGCGGATTGGCGCGTTGACCTAACGGGCCTGATTCGAGTTCGACGTGATAGTCCTCCGGGCGGGCGCTTTCGTTGTACATGTTCATGGCAACCAGGTTCAGGTCGCTGTCGGCCACCGCGATCGATGCCCCGTGGACGGAGTGCGGTCTTGTGCTTTCGACCACCCAGCCGCCCGTGTTGCACGCCGGCAGACGTTCTCCAAAGCCGTGGAAGTGAATCTCCTTAAAGAAGGGCTTGTGCGTGTGTCCGAACACCAGCCTGGTGTCCCGGGGCCGTGCTTTCCATTCCGCGAGCATCTGCCGCAGGAGCGGGCCGTTGACGTAGTCCTTCAGGCCTTGCTCGGCCTTCCGGGTCAACGGGTCCCGAACCGCGTGCTTCTCAAGGTCCACCCGGCGGGCCGCGAGGCATGCGAGGCCCAAGGCAATCGGCCTGGCCAGGATTCGCCGGCCCATCGTCAGGCGCCCGGCCACGTGACGGAACAGCGCCTGACGGGGCTCGGTCTCGCGGAGGCGTTCGTAAACCGCCTCGACCTTTGCGCCCATCTTGCCGGACCGGCCCATCGCCGACCAGAAGAAGTCGATCCACGCGAAGTTCTCGGCCTCGATGTCCCAGACCTGCAGCGGTTTGGGCTCTTCCGGGAAGAAGCGGTGCCGCAGCCGGGTCATCAGCCGGTACATTGGCTCCACATAGTGGCCGTGCGTGAACACGAGGCACCTCGCGCCCTTCGGACCGGACGTGCGAACCGCGAAGTTCGGGTAGGCCACCGTGTGTCGCACGTCCACGCCGGTGCGTTCCAGTGCCGCTACGATCAACGGTGACTCCGCCTGTCGGCTCTCGTCGTCTCGTCGGGTCAGGTCGAGGTTCGTGGCATGCCAGGGAGGGCCGAGGGGCTGACCGGCGGCTCTTCTTCTTGCGTAGCTCGCGTAGAGGCTCTCGCGGGTGGACTCCCAGAGATGGTGGTCGTGGTTGCCCGGGATGTAGACGATGCGATCGAAGAGCCCGCCGTCGGGCCCGACCGCCGTCTCCAGGAACCGTTCGAACGCCATCGCCGCCTGGTCGGTCGTGGCCAGAGCCAGCTCGAGGACGTCCCCTGCGAGGATAAGCGTGGGCTTGGGCTGACCGGGGGTGTTGATCCCGACCAGCGCCCGCAGGCATTCCCCGAGCCGCTCGAGGACAGGGCTCGGTTTTGTCAGGGCAAGCTCACCGGGGCTTTCGCCGACGGCAGTCAGCAGGCTGTCCTCTTCGCCGAGGTGCAGGTCCGACAGGCAGATGTAGCGGATACCCGGCATGTCCCTCCCCGGAGGGCTGCTCAGTCGCCCTCCCCGTCTTGGGTTTCGGCTTCCGGCGTCTCGGCGGTCGGGGTACGGGTCCTGGGCTCGGACTCGCCGATCAGGGCGAGTTGTTTCCTCGCCCACCGGGTCCACTCGGGCCGGGGGTCTTTCATCACCACGGTTTCCAGCAGTTCCGCGGTCCGCCCGTCCTTGACGCCCTGGCGGAGGCGTGCGCGGGCGAGGTTTCCGGCGACCTCGCTCGAGGCGGGCGCCAGCTCCAGGGCTTCGTTGTACCAGTTGCGGGCCTCGTCCAGGCGGGCGACACCCTCGTAGACCAGCCCGAGGTTGTTCCGCGGTTCGGGGCTGTCGGGCATGAGCCGCGCGGCGTACTGGAACTCCCACGCGGCCAGGTAGTAGCGCTCGGTCTCGTAGTAGACCAGGCCGAGGTTGTTGTGGGCCGGTCCGAAGAACAGGTCGGCCTGGAGGGCGTCCTTCAGCGCGGTCTCGGCCTGGTCGTGCTCGTCGCGTCCGATCGACTCGACGGCGCGGGCGATAAGCCGGCGGCCGGC
>CAZGEE010000203.1:0-319 GCA_964525035.1 uncultured Anaerolineales bacterium | reverse complement strand
GGTATCGCGCCGCGGGTCCTCGGCGCGGGTGACGTACGGCTCGCGCTGGGCCCGTTGGGGTCGGGCGCACCCGGCGAGGCAGGCCAGCGGGACGAGGGCGGCAATCAGCATTCTCTGCATGGTTAACTCCATTCTAGCGACCGGTTCGTGGCGGATCGTACAGCAGGTACGTGACGGTGAGCTCGCCGTCCCAGGCGTCGGCCGGCTGCTGCGGGTTGGCGGCGGCCAGGCGGACCGACTTGACCTCCAGCGGCAACTCGCCGCGAGCCAGGCCGACCATCAGCTCGACGGCCTGTCGGAGGCGAACACGCTCCAGGAT
>CAZGEE010000202.1:240-4327 GCA_964525035.1 uncultured Anaerolineales bacterium | reverse complement strand
AGCACGCGGCCAACTGCTGCAGTTGCCGCCCGGCGTTCATCAGGGTCGGGCTGTTCGGCAGAAAGTCCAGGCTCGTCATCAGCCCGCGGAACGCCCGGGCCGCAGGGCCGGAGAGCTCTCCGTCGCCCAGCCGATTCTCCGCTTCGGCGATGTTTTCCGCCACGCGCCGGAACATGTCGGACGGCGCTTCGGCCGGTTTGCCCTGTGTGTCCTTCAGCAGGTACCGGCGATCCAGAACCGTCCGCGCGTTCTCCGTCAGATCGGCCGGTTCCGCCGATGCGTAGCGGTCCATCAGGCCGCGCCAATTGATTCCTTCCATGCCGCGCTCCGGTCTACGGTCTCGGACAACATGGACCATTATAGGGCAGGCTTTCGTTTTACGAAACGACCTCGAAGGGTCATGAGGCCGCACGGATTGGCGAGCCGCACCGAGGAAAGGCGGCATGCAACGAAACCGGATGCTCCGATGCCGGCTGGATTCCTACGACCGATGGGGCGGATTCTCCGGGTCCGGAGCGTCGGACGATTCGTCGGCGTCCGGCTGTTCAGCCTCTTCGGTCCGGCCGTCCGATTCGGGCTGCTCGTCCGAGTGATCCTCGTCTTCGGCTTGGCGGCCGAGTATCTCGTCGTCCGAGTAGATCGGATGGAACCGCTCGACGTCGGGAACCGTGATGGCGTCCAGGTCCTTGTCGAACTCGGTGGCCTGGAGCTCTTCGATTCCCTCGGTTTCCACGAAACGCCCTGCCGGCGGCGGAGGGATTTGCTCGGTTTTCCGTGCGGCCTCGCCGGAATCAGCGTTCACCTCATCGGGCGGGGCAGGCCGGCCTGACGCTTCGTCCGGTTTCTCCTCGTACCAGAATATCCGCAGGTCGCTCGCGTCCGTTTCCTGCTGTACGGCGATCAAGCGCCGGCGGATGCATTCGAGGATGGCCAGAAACGCGCTGATCAGGTGGCTGCGACCGACCGGCTCCTGGCCCTCGAAAAGTTGCAGGAACAGGCTGCTGAAGCGCATCGTCCCGCGTTGCTTCACGATATCCAGCATCTGTTGGGAGACGTCTTCAATGGGCGTGTCGTCGTAGATCACCTCGCCCGGCGCGATGTTGATGCTGTCCATCACGTTGGCGAAGGCGTTGAGAAGGTCCCAGAGGTTGACGTCCTTCATCATCTCGTCGATGACGAACTGCTGGTCCTCCGGGCCGACGATCACCTGCGCCGGCGGACGGCTGTAGCGGCGCGCCTGGTCTTCGCCGAGCGTTTCGAGGTCCTGGGCCGCTTCCTTGAAACGCTTGTACTCCAGCAGTTGCTGCACCAGCTCGAGCCGGGGATCTTCTTCGTCGCCCTCCTGGTCTTCCTCGTCGACGGATTCCGGTCGGGGAAGAACCATCCGGCTCTTGATCTCGAGCAGCGTGGCGGCCATGACGAGAAACTCGCCGGCCACGTTGATGTCCAGGGCCTCCAGCATGTCAAGGTAGGCGGCATACTGGTCCGCGATTCGCGCAACGGGGATGTCGGTGATCTCCACCTCTTCCTTGCGGATCAGGTAGAGCAGGAGGTCCAGCGGACCGTTGTAGGCATCCAGTGCGACGCGATAGCTCATGGCGTGCCGTTCGACCTCACGCGTTTTGCCCATCTTGTCGGCCGAGGCCGGTCAGGGCCTTTACGTCGGCCATCGTGCGGGCGGCGAACTCCCCGGCCCGCTCGGCCCCGCGGGCCAGGACCCGCTCCACGGAGCCCGGGTCGGCTTCCAGCTCGCGGCGCTTCGCCCGGGGCTCCGACAGGAACACCGTCAGGATCTCCGCCAACTGGGCCTTGCAGTCCGTGCAGCCCCACTCGGCGTTGCGGCACCGCTCCGATACCGCCTTGTACTCTCCGGGGCAGAAGACCTTGTAATACTGGCAGACGTTGCATTCCTCCGGGTGGCCGGGGTCGTTACGCCGGACCCGTTTCGGGTCCGTGATCATGCTCATCACCTTCTTGCGTATCGTCTCCTCGTCGTCGGCGATGTCGATCTGGTTGCCGTAGCTCTTGCTCATCTTGCGGCGGTCCGTTCCGAGCAGCCGGGCGGACTTCGTGAGCTTGGCCTGCGGCTCCGGGAAAAGTTCCTCGCCCACCATGTTGTTGAAGCGGCGCACGATCTCGCGCGTGAGCTCCAGGTGCGGCAACTGGTCCTCGCCGACCGGAACGGCGTGAGCCTTGTAGAGAATGATGTCGGCCGCCTGGAGGCACGGATAGCCCAGAAACGCGTAGTTGCCCAGGTCGCGGTCCTTGACCTGCTGGAGCTGTTCCTTGTAGGTCGGGCACCGCTCGAGCCACCCGATCGGTGTGTAGCAGCTCAGGACCAGGTGCAGCTCGGCGTGCCCCGGGACGTCGCTCTGGCGGAAGATGACGCTCCGCTCCGGGTCGAGTCCGCAACTGATCCAGTCGATGACGACTTCCCGGGTATTCTCGAACAGCTTCTGTGGCGCGGCATACTCGCTCATCAGCGCGTGGTAGTCGGCCACCATGAAGTAGCACTGGTACTCTTCCTGGAGCTGCCGCCAGTTGAGCAGGGCCCCGACCAGGTTGCCCAGGTGAAGGCGCCCCGTGGGCCGCATCCCGCTCAGTATGCGCTGTTTCGCCATCTGAAAACTCCCGTCACCCTTTAACTTAACTCACTGCGGACAGAATATCTCGCGCAGCCTGCTCGTATCTCGGCAACTGGGGTCCCGCCAAGAGGTCCATGAAGAACCATATCGGGTACAGCAGAAAACTCAGTCCCACACCTCCGCCGAGAAACACCAGCCCCAACAACAGAATCGGCCCGTAGCGGCTGAATTCTTTGAAGCGAACCCGCGCGGCCGGGGGGAGCAGCTCGCGGACGACGTGGTGCCCGTCCAACGGCGCGATCGGCAGCAGGTTGAAAAAGCAGAGCCCCAGGTTCACCAGGATGCCCAGGTAGAGCATTTCCATCAGCACGGCGCCCAGTCGGCTTTCGGGGAAGAAACCGGCCGAGACCAGGGCCCGGAAGACCAGGCTCAGGACGATTGCCAGAAGAAAGTTCGTGGTCACGCCGGCAAGGCTCACCAGGATGTCGTCCCGCCGGGGAACGCGGAACCGCGACGGGTCGACGGGAACCGGCTTGGCCCAGCCGATGGGGCCGAACATCAGGCAGATCGTCCCCAGCAGGTCGAGGTGGTCCAGCGGGTTCAGCGTCAGCCGACCCATCTCCTTGGCCGTGGGGTCGCCGCAGCGGTACGCCACCCATCCGTGCATGAACTCGTGGACCGTGAGCGCAAAAAGCACGGGCGGCATGCGGATGAGCAAACTGGTCAGAAATCCGGCCTGGAAGAGCATAGGTCCCCGATCCCGCCGAAAACGTGCGAATCGGCGCAGTCTAATGAGCCCAGCCCGCGGTGTCAACGCGCATCGGCCGGCCAGGCCCGGAATCGCCCCAACGCGCCCCGACGGAAACCGTTAGGGCTTGCCATTACCGTACCACGGGGCTAGACTCTACGTTCGAGACGGTGTGGGGAAGCTGTGGCCGGCATGATCGCCATTTCATTGGGGGACTCATGGGGAAAGGCTTAGGGACCAGCGCGAGAAGCCGGGAGGACGTCGGGGTCGACATGGCCTACGCCCGGAGCGTGATCGAGGCCGAGGCCGCGGCCGTCAGCGGGCTGCTCGATCGCCTCGACAGCCGGTTCGAGCGGGCTGCGCGGATGATCTACCAGTGTCCCGGGACGGTGGTCCTTTCCGGGATCGGCAAGGCGGGCATTATCGCGCAGAAGCTCTCGGCGACCCTCTGTTCCACGGGAACGCACAGCATTTTCCTCCATGCCGCCGAGGCGGTTCACGGCGACCTCGGGCGCGTGCGCCGCGAGGACATCTGCATGGTCTTCAGCTACGGGGGCGAGACCGACGAGGTGACCCGGCTGCTTCAGCAACTGAAAAAAATGGGTGTGACCATCATCGCCGTGACCGGCCGGGCCGATTCCACGCTGGGCCGACACGCGGACGTGGTGCTCGACCTCGGCGAGCTTCAGGAGGCCTGCCCGCTCGGGCTGGCCCCGAGTGTCTCGACCACGGCCATGCTGGCCCTGGGCGACGC
>CAZGEE010000202.1:0-230 GCA_964525035.1 uncultured Anaerolineales bacterium | reverse complement strand
GCCTTGGCGGTCCTGAAGATGCACAATTTCAAGGCCGAGGATTTCGCCCAGTTCCACCCGGGCGGCAGCCTCGGGCGAAAACTCCTGAAGGTCGAGGAAGTCATGCGGCAGGGAGACGACCTGCCCGTGGCCCGCGACGACCGGACGGTCAAGGAGGTGCTGCTCTCGCTGACGGGGATCAAGCGGCGGAGCGGGGCCGCGTTGCTCGTCGACGCCGAAGGTAAGCTCAC
>CAZGEE010000201.1:0-4357 GCA_964525035.1 uncultured Anaerolineales bacterium | reverse complement strand
TTTCCCGCCGTGGGCGCGGGGGTTGCCGGCTTCCCCATGCGCCGATGCGCGGAGGTCATGCTCGAAGAGGCAATCCGGCACCTGGTCTCAGAGACGTCCCTCGAAGAGGTCTGGTTCGTCCTCTTCGACGAGCGGGCGCACGAAACATTCCGGTCGGTCTACGAGACGCTGTAACCGCAGGCGGGACTTACGACGGGGCACCGCTTTCCCCGGGCCGGGCCGGCAGGTCCTGTTCGCCTTCGCCGGTTGCGGGGGTGCCGCCGAGCAGTGCCAGTGCGTGGTCGGTGCGCCGGTCGGTCCGCCGGGTCGTCAGGAAGCTCATGCTCCCTTCCGCGGTCTGGACCCATAGGAGGTTGGAGAAGACGCGGCGCCGCATCCCGGCGTGGACCACCTGGGAAATGGGCACGACGACCACCCGCCGGCGGAACCACTTCCGGTAGACGAACGCGAGTTGATCTCCCACGACGGCGAGCTTGCCGCGACGGAGGCGCCCGGCGCGCTTCACGCCCTTGGCGTTGGCCGGAAGGACCAGCACGGGGCGGCGGTCGGCCAGGCCCGCCCGGGCCAGGGCGTCGCCGTCCGCCGGCTCCATGGCCTCCAGCGCGCGGTCGGCCGAGTCGCGCACGAAGATCGCCACCACGGCCGCGCAGCCCGCGCGCACGGCGAAGACCATGCCGCGCCAGAACCTCGGCAGGAAGTACACCGTGATCGCCAGCAACACCAGGCAGACGATCGCGGTGGGAACCGGATTCGTCATGGCGAACGTGGCCACCAGCGCCACAACGCCGTCCCCGAGGAGGCTCAGGACGACGTCGCTGAACGGCTCGGGGCTGGCCGCCACCATCATTCGCGTGCCGACCTTCGCGGCGTTCGTGGTGGTGGCCACGGCCGCAGCACCCAGGCCGGCCAGGATCCATCCCGGCGCCGGGGCGTCCGTGCCGACCACGGCGATGGCGATCACCCCCGCGGCCACGGGCCGGATGAACGAGTGGACCGCGTTCCAGAGATTGTCCACGGCCGGGAGCTTGTCGGCCACGAACTCCACGAGGAACAGCACGCCCGAGACGATGATGATGAACCAGTTGTCGAGGGGCTCGAATCCCTTAAGACCGTCGACCAGCTCGAACTTCTTGGCCACGCCCACAATGCAGAGCGTAAGGTAGAGGTTGATGCCCGAGGCAAACGACACCCCGAGCAGCGTGGAGAGCCTGGCTACGATCTCGGGCATCCGCAATCGCCTTTCGATCCGATCCGCTACGTGGAAAAGCCGTCCCGCGACTGTCGCGGGGCCTCCGCCCGCATCCCTCACGAATATACACGGCGGGGAGCGGAATCGCCAGCGTTTCCACACGGTCCCTTGGCGGAAGCGGTCGGCACGAGTAGGATAGTGCCTCCTCGCGTCCGCATCGAAGGCTGGATACCAAGGAGGAGACGTTGCGCGAGCTCTTTGTCGCGTTCCAACCCGCCGCACTCGATGCCGAATTCCTGGCCGGGAAGACGGCCGTGGTGATCGACGTGCTCCGGGCCACCAGTTCCATGGTGCAGGCGCTGGCCTCGGGAGCCCGGCGGATCGTCCCCGTGGCGGAGGTCCGAGAGGCCTTCGAGCTGCGGGACCGTTCCCGGGAGAAGCCGCCTCCCCTCGTCGCCGGCGAACGCGACGGCCTGCCGCCGGAGGGATTCGACCTCGGCAACAGCCCGCAGGAGTTCACGCCCCAAGTCGTCCGCGGACGGACCGTCGTGATGACCACGACGAACGGGAGCGCGGCGATCCTTGCGGCGCTCCCCGCGCGATCCGTCTACGTGACCGCCCTGGCAAACGCAGCGGCGACGGCCGCGGCCGTGGCCGGGCTTGGATCGGGCGACACGGTCCTTGTCGGCAGCGGGACCGAGGGCCGCGTCAGTTGGGAGGATACGTTCTGCGCCGGCGCCCTGGTGGCCCGGCTCCTCGACAACGCCGGGGGAAACACGAGGCACCTGACGGACTCGGCGACGATCGCCCTCGAGGCCTGGCGGGCCGTCGAGCGTGACCCGGCCGCCGCCCTCCGCAGCGGGCGCGGTGGGCGGAACGTGCTCCGACTCGGCCTCGAAGCGGCATTCGAGCCGTGCGCGGCGGTCGACTCGATCGACCTCGTCGCCCGGGTCCAGCGCGACCCGGTGGAGATCGTCCGCGACAGATCGTAATGCCCGGTGACGAGGGAACGGTTTACCGGCGGCGGGTGCGTGTCTACAATCCTGTGGGAGGTTTCGCACGGCCCGGACCGGTCGGGAGGCCTCCGCGCTCGTCACATGATTTTCACGGAGAAGAGGATGAAACAGGTCGAGGTGCGACACGCCGACGGAGCGATTGCCCTCAGCGTCCCGGACGATACTGCCGTTCTGCGCGGACAGGGCGCGGCTCCAGTCCCGGACCCGACGGCCGCGCTGCGGCAGGGGCTGGACAAACCGATCGGGACTCCCGCATTTGAGGAGCTCCTGAGGGAGAGGCGGCCCGGGACCGTGGCGATCACGATCAGCGACATCACGCGCCCCGTGCCCAATCGTGTGCTGTTGCGTCCGCTGCTGGAAGGGATTCACCGGTGCGGCATCCCGGACGACCGGGTGGTCATCCTGATCGGCACGGGGCTTCACCGTACATCGACGCCCGAGGAGCGCGAGCAGTTGGTCGGGCGCGACCTGCTCGACCGGTACGAGGTCGTCGACCACGACGCCCGGGATGCCTCGACGCTGACCCGGGTGAGCGAGGACCCGCCGGTCCACGTCTGCCGGCGGTTCGCCGAGTCGGACTTCCGGATCGTGACGGGCTACATCAAGGGGCACTTTGTGGCCGGGTTCTCCGGCGGGCGGAAGGGGGTCTGCCCCGCCCTGGTCGACCTGCGCACCGTGCAGCGGTTCCACGGGGCCGAGCCCCTGGACCATCCCAAGGCGACGTTCGGCGTGCTCGACGGCAACCCGTGCCACGAGATCGCGCTGGCGGTGGCCCGCCGTGTCGGCGTGGATTTCCTGCTGAACGTCACTCTGACCCACGAGCGCGAGATCTCGGGAGTCTACGCGGGGGAGCTGGAGGCGGCCCACCTGGCCGGGTGCCGGGACGCCGCGCGCGCCGCCGCCGCCGCCTCCGTCGATCACCCGTTCGACCTGGTGGTGACCGGCTCCGGCGGGGCCCCGCTCGACCGAACCTTCTACCAGAGCATCAAGGGCATGTACGGCGCGCTGCCGGCCCTCGGGCCGGAAAGCACGCTGCTGCTGGTCACCGACTGCGTCGAGGGCGTCGGCTCGGACGCCTACCGCGACATCCTGTTCCGCTACGACAACGACTGGCAGCGGTTCCTCCGGGACATCCGCACGCCGGGCCGGGAAACGGAACTGGACCAGTGGGAGTACCAGAAGCAGGCCCAGGTGCTGGCCCGCATCGGCATGGATCGGCTTTGGCTCGCGGCCGACGGCCTGCCCATGGACGTGCAGGACCGCCTCTCGGTGACGCCCGTGCGAGGCACCGGCGATGTGGGCCGCCGTGCCCAGCGGGCGGTGGACCGGTTCCTGGCGGACCACCCCAACGCGCGCCTTGCCGTCATCCCCGACGGTCCCTACACGATGCTCGAAGGCGGCGCGGGCACGGCCGTGTCGTAACGGGAAGGGCTTCGACCCATGCCGAGGGCCCCGGCGCAGGAAGCGCGGCGCCGGGGCGGTTTCCCCGCGTGCATTGCTTGCGCGCTCACCTTCGCGAACCCCCGGGGATCAATCGATCCGGCCGAAGTCGGCGCTCGCCTGGAGCATCGCGAGATAGTTCTCCAGAGGGACGTAGTACGGCACGGAGTTGCTCGAACCGACGCAGTAGGCGCCTTCGTGGCCGAACCGGGTCACGCGGTCCCGGACCAGTTCGCGGACCTCCTCGGGCGTGGCGGTCGAGAGGGTGTGCACGCGGACGTTGCCCACCAGGCATAGTTTCCCGCGCACGCGCCGGCGGACTTCGTCGATCTCCATCGACTCCGGCTCGATCGGATGGAGCGCGTTGAAGCCGCAGTCGATGACCGTGTCCAGCAGGGAGGTCATGTCGCCGTCGCTGTGGTAGATGAACGGCTTCCCGGCCTCGCGGCACAGGTCCCCCATCCGGCGATACCAGGAGAAGACGTGCTCTCGCAGCCACGCCGGGGGCAGCATCGGCCCCGAGTGGTAGGCCACGTCGTCGGGCACCCAGACGGCGCCGACCGTCTCGTAGCCGAGGATCCGCCGGCAGACCTCCATCTGGAGGGCCCCGATGCGGCGGAGCAGGTCGGCCGCCAGGTCCGGCTGCTCCCAGGCGACCAGGCAGAACCGCTCGAAGCCCATGAGCTGCCACGCGGCCGTGAAGATCTTCCCG
>CAZGEE010000200.1:1885-4402 GCA_964525035.1 uncultured Anaerolineales bacterium | reverse complement strand
GGCCGCGTCAATCCCTCCGGCAAGCTGCCGTGCACCTTCCCGCGCCGCTTGGCCGACACCCCTGCGTCCGTGGTCGGGGAGTACCGGGCCGAGAGCTGCCGCTACAACGAGGGCATCTTCGTCGGCTATCGCTGGTACGACCGGCGCGGGATCGAGCCGCTGTTTCCGTTCGGCCACGGCCTGAGCTATACCACCTTCGAGTACGGCTCGCTTGCGGTCGGGCAAGGCGCGGGCGAGGGAGTGACCACTGCGGAGCTGACGGTTCGCAACACCGGCCCGCGGGCCGGCGCGGAGGTCGTGCAGCTCTACGTCAGCGCCCCGGACTCGTCGCTTGAGCGACCGGTCCGCGAGCTGAAAGGCTTCAAGAAGGTCCTGCTCGGGCCCGGCGAGGAACAAACCGTCCGCTTCCAGCTCACGCGGCGGGACCTGGCCTGTTACGACACCGGCGCGAAGGACTGGAAGGCCGAGCCCGGTGAGTACGTCCTCGCCGTCGGCTCTTCGAGCCGCGACCTGCGGGGGCAAACGCGCTTCAGGCTGGACTGATAGGCGGCGCCGGCTGACCGGCTTTTCGAGTTCGAACCGGGGTAAGGGCGACCGATGCGCTTCCGAGGTGCGCCGGCACGTTGCCCGCCCGGCGCATGAAAAAGGGCACGCATGACTATGGAACTCAATGACGGCTGGCTGCTGCGCGGACGCCGCCGCCTGAGACCTCCGCTTCCTTGCTGACTCCCACTCACGTCGCAGCAACTCTCCCCTTGCCCCCATCGACCCCACGTGGTGCAATAAGCGTGCCGAACAGGATTGGCTCCGTCCCTGAAAACCGCTGAAAACCGAGGCGGGATCGAGATCGAGGGCTATTGAGGCATACGCCGAGGCGGAAGACATTCTTGCCGGCGAGGCTCTAGGAGGTCTTGCCGCTGGGGCGGAAGGTGATAGAATCGAGACAGGCACCGGGCGTTCCGACGCCGCGACCGCTGCTGCTCCGGTCGCCCTCCGGGCTCCCTCCGCATCACCAGCGAGGACGAAACCCATGCGGACGGCTCCATCTTATGCAAGGTAGATATCTGTCCAGCGCATGGGGACAAGCTTAGGTGAAGCATGATCCGAAGAACATTGCTGTTTGTATGCGCGTGTCTTGCCGGCCTGGCGGTGGGATGCATGTCGATAGCGCCACCCGAAGATGACCCCGACGGCGGATTCCTCATCGCTGTCCGGGCCTATGCCGACGCCATGATCGCCGAGGGCCGGGACATCTATGGCGACGAGCACTCGCCGTTGTTCGCCTCGGCGCTGGATCGCCGCACGATGGGCCTTGGGTCGCCCGAACGTTTCGGCGCGATCCCCGGCGTGCGCGAGAACGACCGCTCGATCGGCGGATCGAACCCCCAGGAAAACAAGGCGTTCTACGCGATCCTCTATCGGCTGAGCGCCTTGACCGGCGAGGGACGCTACGCCGATGAGGCCGATCGGGCGCTGGCATACTTCTTCACCCACGGCCAGAGTCCGGCCACCGGTTTGATGGCCTGGGGGGAACACCTCTACTGGGATTTCGAGACCGACGCCTGCGCCGGCTCCGGCGACCGCCACGAGATCAAGGGCCCCTGGCCCTTCTGGGACCGCTGCTACGCCCTGGCCCCGGAGGCCTGCTGGGCCTTCACCATCGGTCAGTGGGACCACCAGGTCGCCGACAAGAACACCGGCGACTTTTCGCGCCACGCCAAGTGGTCCGCACACGGTCCGGCGGGGGGCACGGATTTCCCCCGCTACGCCGGGCAGATGATCGAATGCTGGGCCGACGCCTACGGCCGTCCGGCCAATGCCGGGCGTCGGCGACGCGACGAACTGGTCAGGGCCGTCACGGTCCTGACCGCCCGGATGGAGGCGAACATGGCCCGCTCGCCCAGCGGGCACCTCCTGGCCGGAACCGACGCGGTCCACAGCCAAATCTGTTGGTCGGGCAGCAACCTCGAACTGGCCCGGTGTCTGTGGGCGGCCGCTCCGGCGATGGATCGGCCGCTCGCCGAGCGGATGCGCGCGCTGGCGTTGGCCCAGGACCGCAACTTCATGCGCCTGGACCACCGCATCGAGGACGGCGGGGGCTTTGCCGGGACGATCGACTCGACCACCGCCGAGCCCCGCGCCCGCCAGATGAACAAGCCCTACACCGCCGACTGGGCCACCGGGTACGGCCACGGGGTGCATGCGGCGCTCGCCCTGAAGTGTCATCAGCGCTACGTCCAGCTCGAAGCGAGCGATCCCGACCTCGCGGCACGCTACCGGTCGTACATCCTCGCCGCCGCCGGGCGCTATCTCCTCGCCGAGCCAGACCGCTCCCCCCTGCTCAAGCCCCGGGCCTTTTCGCAGGTGATCGACCTGCTGCTGGCCGCCCATGCCATGACCGGCGAGCCGCGTTACCTCGCCCGGGCGGATTTCTTCGGGCGGCTGAGCCTGGAGGTGTTCATCGACGAGACTTTCCCGCTGCTGGTGAACACGACGAACATCGGAAATGCGACTGCA
>CAZGEE010000200.1:0-1875 GCA_964525035.1 uncultured Anaerolineales bacterium | reverse complement strand
CGCTGCTTGAACTCCACAACGCGCTGTCGGCGAGATGATCATCGTTTAACCTGAGTGAAAGGCGTCCATGGACGCACGACGGCCCAACATCCTGTGGATCTGCAGGGACCAGCAGCGATACGATACCCTCGGCTGCTACGGCAACCCCCACGTCGCCGCCCCGAACCTGGACCGGCTGGCCGCGGCGGGAACGCGCTTCGCCAACGCCTTCTCGCAGAGCCCGCTGTGCACCCCCAGCCGCGCGTGTTTCCTGACCGGGCGCTACCCGCGTACCACCCGTTGCCGTCACAACGGCCAGGACATCCCCGCCGACGAAGTGCTCGTCACGAAGCTGTTCGCCGATGCCGGCTACGACTGCGGCCTGTCGGGCAAGCTGCACCTCTCGGCCTGGGGCGGGTGGCATGCTTTTTCGCAGTTGGGTGCCATGCTTCTTCTTGCTGTACGTGGACGGGACATGGGCTACACCATGGACAGGACATGGGTAACAGTCGGGTTAGTTGACAGTGTAGCGGTCGAGGGTGTCGATCACAAGGGTTCGGACCTCCTTCCAGGCGTAGTGGATGACGACGTCGTGGTCACGTTCTTCGAGGCGGACGCGTTCGCCGGTCAGGCCCTGACCGACCCGGATGCGGCAGCCGCGATAGTGGATCAGCCCGGGGTAGGAGGCCTTCCGCAGCATCGAGCCGGCGGGGTATTCGGCCCAAGGCCATGTGGCGTGACGTTGTCGGTGGGCTCGTAGGACCGGCCGCTCTTGGCCGACCACCTCGTGTGGCCGCACGGCGTTGTAGATGCGACTGCCAATACAGGTATCAAGGATGCTGCATTCGGCGACCGCGTCTTGTGCCGGCGGCAATTGCCGCAAGCGCCACGAGGCGTTCGCCGACCTCCGCCGGCTGCACGACCTGCCGACCGCGACGATCGAATGGGACTCGGAGGTCAATCGCGAGCGCTCGGGCGTGCGCCTAAAGGCGCAGATCGCCAACCCGTCGGAGCGGATTGCCTTCTTCCTCCGGGCCCGGGTCCGCGACACGCGCACCGGCGACCTGGTCGGACCGGCCTACTGGGACCGCAACTGCATCACGCTGCTCCCGGGCGAACGCGCCCGGCTGGAAAGTTGGATTCCCGGAACTGGCTGGAGCAAGAAAGACCTGACCGTCGAGGTGACCGGCTGGAATACGGCGCAGTGACCCTGTCACTCTCGTCCGTCCGATCTCTCGCGGCCGTTCGTCAGGCATTCGAGTCCGCCACGCTGCTGCATTTGCTTGAATAGACACGCCGGGCGGCGTGGACGCGTACTTTTACTTCCTTCATAGTGCCCGCTAGCAGGTCCAAGAGGCGCGGCGGGTGGCTTGGCCGGAGGCCGGCCGGGCGGTAAAGGCCGCCCGCGGGTGGATTTCGGTAGACTGTGCGAGGACGGATTCGTTAGAATCGGCTTGGTGACATCCGGAGAGGTGCCGGAGTGGTCTAACGGGCCGGTTTCGAAAATCGGTGTACCCTTTTGGGTACCCAGGCTTCGAAACCGTGCCTCTCCGCTAAGAAATTCAGGCGAGGTTCGGGCGGGGCTGGGTCGACAAACCATTGTGCCGTGTACGCACCGAGGTGCGCCCGTAGCTCAGGTGGATAGAGCGACGGTTTCCTAAACCGTAGGTCGTGGGTTCGAGTCCCGCCGGGCGTACCATTTTTTCGGTAGTTTCGGAGCGTCCCGTGATCGACTTTCACACGCACACGTTTCTTTCCGACGGGGAACTGGGTCCGGCCGAGCTGGTGCGGCGCGTCGAGGTGGCCGGTCTTCGCGCGGTCGGCTTCGCCGATCACGTGGACGGGGCGACGGTGGAATCGACGGTGCCGGTGTTGGTGCGGGCGGCCCGGAGGCTT
>CAZGEE010000199.1:0-4416 GCA_964525035.1 uncultured Anaerolineales bacterium | reverse complement strand
CGTGTTCGCCTCGGTGGACATGAGCGCGAATCCCGGCTGGAGCACCGAGGGCCTCTGGGCCTGGGGAACGCCCACGGGCTCGGGAGGAGCCTATGGCGATCCGGATCCCACCGACGGGCACACCGGAACGACCGTGTACGGATATAACCTCTCGGGCGACTACGAGAATAGTCTGTCGGCCCGGAACCTGACCAGTACGGCGTTCGATTGCTCCGGATACGAGAACGTCCGTCTCCGATTCTGGCGGTGGCTCGGCGTCGAGGACAACGCCTACGACCACGCCGCCATCCAGGTCTCCGACGACGGGACCCACTGGACCAACGTCTGGTCCAACCCCGCCATCATAATCAGCGATCTCGTGTGGACCCAGCACGAGTACGACATCTCCTCGGTCGCCGACGGCCAGAGCACGGTTTATCTCCGCTGGGTCATGGGGTCGACCGACAGCTCCTGGCCGTTCTGCGGCTGGAACATCGACGACGTCGAGCTCCGGGGCGACCCGGTCATCCAACCGATCCCCGTTTTCGCGGCCCTCGATCACGATTGGGTGTACCAGAACGCACCGGAGACGACCCAGGGCCGGCATCAGTGCACGCTCACCCTGTCGGTGGACGACGACCCGAACGGGAACACGAGCTACGACGTGGACGTCGTCGCGGACCCGGTCGACGCAGTGACGCTGGAACCGACCGCCGACCCGCTGGTCTGGAAGGTCAAGGGCGGGGCCTCGGGCGTGGACCCGGTGGGCCCCTGCTCGATGACGGCCACCGTCAGCGGACTTGACGTGGGCGGCCAGGGCCAGGCCGGCGCTGGAGTCACCGTCCGCTTTCTCGGCGACGTCGACGGGTCGGGGTTCGTCAACGTCCTGGATAAGGCCCAGATGAATCTGCGGCTCAATGGGCAGACCACACCCCACGACGACCGCTGCTTCGACCTGACGGGCGACGGCTTCGCCAACGTGCTGGACAAGCTTCAGATGAACCGCGCGCTGAACGGCATCCCGATCCCGTAAGAGCGGGCGCTCCGGCGCCGTGCTCGGCGCAAAGAACGCCGCGCATCCGGTGGCCCGAAGGTCGCGCGGAGAGTTCTGCACCGAGCGTCAGGGGCGTTTTCGAAAGGCAGACGCCCCGCGGGCCGGATAATCGGCAGAGAACCTTTGACTTTCGGGAAAATATGGAGTATTCTTCCCTTGTTGGCGTCGTTCCGCGAGCCGGGACAAGTACTCCGGGCGGGCTTGCGACGAAACGGCATTGCCGGGCGAGCGCGGCTCCCTGCGCCGGCCGCCGGAGGAGAGGCACGAGAACCCCTGAGAGAAAGGCAGAACCATGCGACGGAGACCCCTCGTGATCAAGGTGGCCTCCGGCATCCCGGTGGCAGGGCTGACTCTGTTAGCCGTGCTGGCCGTGCCGGCAATTCGGGCCGGAGCCGAAATCATCTACTCGTGCGGCTTCGAAGCGTCCGAGGGATTCACGCGGGATCAGCTCAACGGCCAGCAGGGGTGGTGGGGCGACCCCAACGGTTCCGATTGCGTCGTCACGGCTTCGTGCAGCAGTGGCGGAAGCCAGTCGGTCATGATAACCCCCGACGGCGGCTACACGGGCAATTTCTTTCTCGAGGCCGAACGGTTTTTCGAGAACCCGATGCCCGGCCGGCCCGTGGTGACGGTGAGCCAGGACGTGATGATCACCCTTCAGGACGGCGCCGATTACGTCCTCGCCCTGTACAACGGCAACAACCTCGTCCACGCGATCCAGTTCGAATACACGGGAAGAATCTTCGTGGACGGGGTGGAAGTCGGGCAGACGTGGCCCGCGAATCAGTGGAGGACCCTGACATCCGTCCTCGACTTCGGCGAGAAAACGGCGACGGTGACCTACGGGGGCACGCAGGTCTACAGCGGGGATCTTCTGTACCCCGATCGCATAGGCGTCGACAACGTGTGCATCCTCACCGACGATTACGTTTATTACCTCGCGCGCTTCTGTTACGACGACTTGTCCGTCGAGGCCGAGCACTCCCCGATCGGCGTGGAGACGGCGCTGGACCACGACTGGGTCTACCAGAACGCGCCCACCACCACGGCGGGCCGACACCAGGCGGGACTGACCCTGACCCTGGACGATCCCAACGCCAACACCGGGTACGGCGTCTCCGTGACCGCCGACCCGGCCGACGCCGTGGACATCGAGGCCACGGCCGACCCGCTCGTCTGGCACGTCAAGGGAGGACGCTCCGGCTCCGACCCCACGGGCGCCTGCACGCTTAACGTCACCGTCACCGGCGACGAGGGCGGAGAGGGTCAGGACGCGATCGACCTCGACGTCCGCTTTCTCGGCGATGTCGATGGCAGCGGCGCCGTCAACGTCCTGGACAAGGCCCAGATGAACCTGCGGCTGAACGGGCTCGCCACGCCGTACCCGGACCGCTGCTTCGACCTCACGGGGGACGGTTACGTGAACGTGCTCGATAAGCTGAATCTGAACCGCGTTCTGAACGGCATCCCGGTGCCCTGACGCCCGGGAACAGGCGACATTCCGTGCAAGCCCCTCGGAAGGGGCAGCCCGGCGCGCGGCTCCGTGAGCCCGGTTCGCCGGACTCCGGGCGCATGGCCACACATCCTCGCGCAAGGAAGCCCTGCGGCGGCAAGCGGTCGGCCGCAGGCCGATGACAACTCGACGCGCACAGCAACACGTCCGGATCCGCTCGCTCCGCCGGCGCCGCCGGGGCGCCACGGGGAAAGCTCGGCTTCCAACGGCGGCCGCGCGCCGTTGTCTGGATGCCTGCCGTGCCGGAAGAAAACCGCAGCGGAACCACAAGGCGAAAGGGGACAAACCATGCGAAGCGAACACGTTATCATCCCGGTGCTCGTGCTGTTTCTGATTGGCGTCGGCTCGCTCACGGCCCGCGCGGACCCGCCGACGGGTGAGCCCGTTCCGATTCCCGAAGCGCACCGAAACGCCGATCCCGTGGCCACGGTGGCCGAGCAGGAAGCCACTGCCACCTGGTACGACTACTGGAAGGACGAGACCACGGCGTACCAAGGGCCCGGCCAGCCCGATCCGGCGCCCCGCGAACCGACCCCCGCCGACTGGCATCCTTACGACTACTGGGGAAGCGCCTGCGACGCCTACTGCCGCGCCGTGCCCTACGTCTTCACCTGGGACTTCGCCTGGCCGGCCCCGTACTATGCCATGCCGCTTCACCGCCCGCAGAACCACGTCTGCTGGCAAAGCAATCGGGGCTGCCCCGCTCACGACCCGGACGACCCCGCGTCGATGCCGACGTCCGTCTCCACCGCCTTCGGCGACTACCAGCTTGCCCCGTTCGACGACCCGGTCGCCCTCGCGCAGGCCCTCGACAATCTGGCGGGCTTTCCCTGGCTCCCCGCCACACCCTCGGCCGTGCGCCTCGGGACCGAACGCGGCCACTTCAACGGCGACCCGGAGGGACACACCGTGATCGACGTCCCGCTCGACCCCGGTGACCGGACCACGTACAGCCGGGTCAACTTCCTCCTCTCCGGGGAGGGGTTCCCCGACTATCCGCACGCATGGACCGACAGCATGAAGCGCGCCTGGTTCCGAATCTACGCCCTCTACGCCGACGACCCCGAGAACGCGGTGCAGATCTTCGAGAGCCCGAAAATGTTCACCTACGACGGCCCGGACGCCTACGGAGACGAGCGGGACGACGTCGCCGGCGGCGTCCCGACCATGCTCTGGCGAAGCGACTGGACACTCTGGCACCCCGACTGGACCCCGGTGCTGGTCTGCCTCCAGTACTGGAACAACCAGGGCGGCCAGTATCCCGGCGGCTACGGAAGTTACGAGGAACCGCTCCGCTCGGGCTACCGGACCGTCGACGACCAGGTTTACGACGGGATCCGCCTCTGGGAACCCGCGCCCGACGGCCTGGCGCTCGACCCGGCCCGCACCCTGGAGGGTTTCCGGTTCGAAGTCGACGCCGGCCCGGCCCTGTACCACAGCGGATACCCCGAGGGCGACACGGTCACCATCTGGGCCGTCTCCGGCATCGCCGTCGAGTGGGTGCCCATCACCGTGAGGGCCTCCCTCGACGAGGACTGGACCTATCAGAACGCACCGGAGACGACCCTGGGCCGGCACGGCTGCACGCTCACCGTCTCGGTCGCCGACGACCCCAACGGAAACACCACCTACGACGTCGCCCTGGCGGCCGACCCGCCGGACGCGGTGATCCTGGAGCCCACGGCCGACCCGCTCGTCTGGAACGTCCTCGGAGGCCAAAGCGGCGCCGATCCCACGGGCACGTGCACCCTCGACGTCACCGTCACGGGCATCGAGCAGGGCGGCGAGGGGCAGACGTCGACCTCCGTGCAGGTCCGGAACCTCGGCGACGTCGACGGCTCGGGCTTCGTCAACGTCCTGGACAAGGTCC
>CAZGEE010000198.1:0-4445 GCA_964525035.1 uncultured Anaerolineales bacterium | reverse complement strand
CCAGGGGCGGCACCTCGTGGAGGACACCCGGGGGCACCTGGAGCTGACCTGCGCCTACGAACCGCTCCTGGCCCGCCTGGACGACATGCTCGCCGGCCGCGCCCGCTTCGGCGAGGAACTGAACCGCCGCATCGAGTTCGTCGGCCGTGGCTCCGGCATGTTGTGCCGCGACCTGCCGTACCCGGTCATGGCCGACATCATCGCCCGCCGGGGCCCCCGACGCGTGCTGGACCTCGGCTGCGGCGACATGGCCCTGCTGTTTTTTCTGTGCGAGAAGCTGCCGGACCTGACGGCCGTCGGCATCGACATCGACCCCGACATGGTCGCCTACTGTCACCGGGTGCTGCCCGAGAGCCCGTTCGCCTCGCGCATCGAGGTGCACGAGGCCGACCTCCGGCGGCTCGGCGACCTGGCCGAGCGGCAGTCGCTCGACGTCGATTGCATCACCGCCGTCGACACGTTCCACGAGTTCCTCTGGGACGGACCGGAAGCCGTGGTGTCCATCCTCTCAGGGCTGCGGGAACAGTTCCCCGGGGCGCTGTTCGTCATCGGCGAGTTCTGCGATCAGCCGCACGAAGCGCTCCGCAAGCGGCCGACCGCTTTTCTGGAACACCACCTGTTCCACGACCTCACGAACCAGCGGATCGGCGACGCGGCCCTGTGGCGGCGGGTCTTCGGCGAGGCGGGATTTGCGATCCAGGAGGAAAAGGTCTTCAACCTGGTCGGCCACGGGTACTTCGCCCTCCGGGCGTCATAGCGGTTCAGGGGCGTAACGCCCGGGGCTGTGCTCGGCGGGTCGGCCGCGGCCGCAGCGGCGGGGGGCGGCCCGGTTCTCCGCCGATTTCTTTGCGAGACGCGATGATCCGGGTCCTTGCCTACGAGTGCGATTCCTACGACGCGGTAGCGCCCGTCGTGGAGCGGGCCTTCGAAGAACTGGCCCCGCCGCTCGAGGGCAAGCGGGTCCTCCTGAAGCCGAACGTCCTCGGCCCCTGCCCGCCGGAGCAGCACGTCACCACGCACCCCGGCGTGGTCTCGGCCGCCGTGGCCGCGTGTCGCCGGCGCGGCGCGGCCGAGATCATCGTCGGCGACAATCCCGGCATGACCGGTTACGGCAGCACCGACCACGCCGCGCGCGTGGCCGGGATCGTCGAGGCCGCGGACGGCTGCTACCGGAACCTCGCCGAGTCGCCCCGCCCGGTCCACGGCGCCACGCCGCGGTTCGACCGGCTGCCCGTCTCCCGGGCCGTGCTCGATGCCGACGTGGTGGTCAACCTGCCGAAGATGAAAACGCACGTGGCCACGGCGCTCACGGGGGCCGTCAAGAACACCTTCGGCTACGTGGTCGGCGCGGCGAAGACCGGCCTGCACGCCCGCTATGCCGGGCC
This sequence comes from uncultured Anaerolineales bacterium, assembly GCA_964525035.1. Classification (GTDB taxonomy): domain Bacteria; phylum Planctomycetota; class Phycisphaerae; order FEN-1346; family JAACEH01; genus CAZGEE01. Next base: position 3,060 of record CAZGEE010000198.1, on the reverse strand, counting down.
GAAGCGGTTCGCCCGGGCGGTGCTCGACGTCTTCGCGATTCGCCCGCCGGACGTCTCGATCATGGACGCGGTCTACGCAATGGAGGGGCAGGGCCCGTCGGGCGGCCGGCCGCGCTTCGTCGGCCGCGTGCTCGCCTCGCGCGACGCCGCGGCCCTCGACGCCGTGGTCGCCCGCATGATGGGCTTCCGCCCCGACCGCGTGCCCGTGCTGGAGGCGGCCCGAAAGCGCGGCCTCGGCGAGACCAACCTCGACCGCATCCGCATCGAAGGCCCCGCCGAGCCGATCCCGGGCTTCCGGCGGCCCCGGATCGGCACCGGTGTCGGCAGCTACGCCACCGTGGTGATGGGATGGTTCTTCGTGACCCAGCCACGGGCCGACCGCGGGAAGTGCGTGCGGTGCGGCACGTGCGCCCGGCAATGCCCGGTCGATGCGATCCGCATGAACCCCTATCCGGCCATCGACGCCGAGAAGTGCATCTCGTGTTTCTGCTGCCACGAGTTCTGCAAGTACAAGGCGATGAACCTGGCCCGGCGGGTCCGGCTGTTCCGCCGCCTCCGCGGCCGGTCCGACTGAAACGTTCCATCGTCAGGGAGAGGATCTTCTCGCGCGGTCGTTCGCTCGCCGCGCGGAACGTCGCGAGAGCTTTCCTGAACCTGGCACTGGCGGCGCAGAAAACAAGGCGGCCCGCTGTGAGCGGACCGCCTTTTCCGTTTTTCGGCTTCGCTTCGGCCGGTTCCGGCCGGGACCGCGTTTACGGCACCAGCCAGGAGTCGTTCCGGTTCACGATTTTGGCGCCCGTGGAAGTTCCATAGTCGTCGCCGGCCTCTCCGACCTCCCATTCCTTGTCCTCGGGGACCCATTCCTCCTGGATCCAGATGTTGTTGCCGCTGTAGCCGACGGTTGGGCTCTTGGTGAACTCGACGTGGCCGTCGCCGAAAACGCAGTTCTGCCCCTCCCAGCCGTGGTTGGGACTGTTCCAGGTGAACCAGTCCGCTGCTTCGTCTTCACCGGGGGGATACTCGCTGTCGGGGCGGAGCGGGTTGCCCGGGCTGCGGTCGGCCATCACGACCACCGCCGGGTCCACGCTGTCGGTCGTGGTCCGGCCGAGCTGGTTCTGGAAGCTGTAGCTGCAGTTCTGAAGCGATTCGAAGCTCCAGTAGGTCTTGTCCTCGGGGGACTCTGCCTCGATCGCATTGTACGGGTCGCTCGGGCAGATGAAGACACCCGGTTCGGTCTTCCCCTCGCGAACCAGCAGCCAGAGGCACGAGAGGTTGTTGCGGAACTGGCCGGCCACGTCCTCAAGGTCGAGGTCCTCGTCCGCGGGGTTTTCCCGGTCGCATCCGGGCTCGTTGAGCAGGAACGTGTCTTCGTCCCAGTTTCCGCCCCAGGTCTCCCCCGAGGCATTGGGGTCGTTGGGCCGGCTGAAGACGCTCGGCCACCGATTTCCGCGTTCGTCCATCGAGTAGGTCTTGATGCTCTGGAAAATGCCTCTGATGTTGGCCTTGCACGTGGCCCGGCGGGCCGATTCCAGCGCGGCAGCCAGGTTGGGCAGCAGGATGCCGGCCAGCAGGCCGATGATGGCGACTACGATCAGCAGTTCCACCAGTGTGAAGCCTCGACGTCTCGCTCTGCGTCTCATGATACCGTCCTCCAGAAAAGAGATAGGAAAAAGAATATAACGGGAGCCGCTCTGCCCGTCCCGCCGCGACCGCCGCGGCGCCGTGGACGGGCCGGAGCCTCCATATTGAATTTTACTACGCAATCGCCGGTTGTCCAGCGAAAAGAGACGCTGGCGGCCGTATTCCGAACGGCTCAATCGCGCTCTGTGCCGCGGAAACCGCTTTCGAAGGGGTGCGGAGCCGGGGAGGAGTCCGCACCGGGGCCCCGGCAAGCGCTAGATGCTGACGCGCCGGATGTCGATCCGTCCCAGGTCGGCCACGCCGAGGCCCATGTCCTGGGCGGTGGCGAGGTACTTCGGCGCTCGCCCGGCCTCGGCCAGGCTTTTCAGCCCGCGACTGAACCGGGCCGCGTCCAGCAGGTCCTGGGCCACGCGGTCCACGGCCACGACGTCCGTGCCCGCCACCAGGGAGTACTGGTTCCACGTCTTGCCTTCCGCCGTCCGGGGTCCGCCGTCGTAGATGCCGCGAATGGCGTTGACGAGGGTCAGGCGGTGCTTGCCGCGGATCGGCTCCAGCGCGCAGAGCCGGGCCACGCCCGGGTCGCCCCCTTCGTCGAAGAATGCCCCCGGGTTGCTCACCAGGCCCATCGCCAGGTTCACCATGCCGCACGAGAGACCGAAGAGCCGGTGGTCCTTGAGGGTCGGCACGTTGAGGATGGCCGTGGTCTCGTTCAGCGCGCGGAGCAGGTGGGTCTGGCGTTCTTCGCCGACGCGAAGGGGCTCTTCCTCGTAGCCGAACGGCGGCTTGCGCGTGCCGAATTCCATACGGTGGATCGGCGCGTCGAGCAGCATGATCTGTTCCGGGTCGAACCCCGCGCGGAGGAGGCTCCGGACGAGCATGCGGGCCAGCGGGGCCGACGTGCGCAGTTCCTCGGCGGCCACGGGATTGAACTTGACCCCGATGATGTCGTCCGGCTTGAAGAACTTCCTCCAGACGTCCCGTTCGCTGCGGGCCCCGGCCAAATTCTTCAACAGGCGCTGCGTGACGCCCGGGAGGTAGTCGGCCGCGCGCACGTTGCCGAACTCGTCGAGGAGCTTCGGCTCGTTGATCTCGAAGACGGTGGCCTTCTTGCCGGGTTCACCCCGTCCGGGTTTCGGTTGCACGGGCGCCGCCGCGAGGCGGCACATCAGTCCGCCCGCCCAGAGCGTGCCCAGCCCCGCCGCCCCGGCTTGAAGAAATTCCCGTCTCGTGTACGAAGGCATGGGCGTTTCCCCGCTCCGGATCCCGACGGCGCGCAGCGAGCGTTCGTCCCCCGTGACCGAACTCGGTTCTTTGCGGCCGCGGGCTTGAGGAAAAGCCTTGCCGGCCGTTCCCGCCGGCGGCACCGGGTGCACGTCACGTTTGTAGGTAAACAAGAAGCCCTCGTCATGGCACAATGGG
>CAZGEE010000197.1:0-4467 GCA_964525035.1 uncultured Anaerolineales bacterium | reverse complement strand
CGGGGATATCGCCGCATCGACCGGCTCGTCCAGGCTCGCCCGTACTCGGTGGTGGGGAGCCTGATTGTCATCGGCGGCGTTCCGCTGATGGCGTATGCGATGGGGCTGACGGGCAGTCGCGCGGCTATCGGTGCCGCCTTGGCCGGGGTCTACCTGCTGATCGTGCTGGGCACCGTGCGCCGGACGCGATGGCGGGCCGCGCTGCTGGCGGGCCCTGTCGTGCTCACCTGCGCGGTGGTAGCGCTGACTGCGGGGTCCGACCGGCTTGCCGGGGCCCTGTCGAGCCTGCGGTTCCGCCTGGATTACTGGCGCGGAGCCTGGGGCATCATTCGCGCGCATCCCTGGCTGGGCGTGGGCCCCGACAACTTCTCCGGCCACTACCTGACCCATAAGCTGGCCACCGCCCCGGAAGAGGTGCGGAATCCCCACAACGCGTTCATCTGGGGCTGGTCCGAGATGGGGCTGGCGGGACTGGCGGGGACCCTTTTGCTGGCCGGCTTCGCGATTCGCGAGGCCCTGCGCCGGACCGCCCTGGCGGACGAGGCGCCGGTTCGCGGCAACAAGGTGGCGCGGCGGCTCGGCCTGGTTGTGGTGCTTTTCGCTTTCGTCTACGGCCTGTTCCTCGCGGGGGAGGAGTCCGGACCCGGATGGGCGCCGGCGGCGAACCTGGTCGTCGGCCTGGTCTTGCTGGTGCCGACGTTGCTCGCCGGGGTGATTCTCGGCCGAGAGGACGTGACGGAACTTCGGCGGCTGGGCACCCGGTGGATGCGGTATGCCGCGACGGCCGCGCTGCTGGCCTTCTGGCTCCAGGCAATGGTTTCGTTCAACCTCGCCTACCTGCCGACGGCCGTGGCCGGCTACCTGTTGCTCGGTGTGCTGGTGGCGACGGGACACTCCCGGCCACCGCTGCGCGTGTCGCTTGCCCGGCCCGCGCGCCGGGCGCTCGTCGGGGCGTGCGTGCTCCTGGCTCTCGCGTGCTACGGTTTGCTGGTTGCCTTTCCCGTGCTGGGGGCCATGGACGCCATTGACCACGTTCGAGGGATCCCGGAGACCTCGGGCCGGTACCGCGACGGGCTCCGGCTGGCGGCACACCGGTGCCCATCGTGGGAGCGCCCCTGGCTGCTTCTGGCCGAGAGCAGTTGGTTCCGCTTGCTGAAGACCTCCGACTCGGACGAGGCCGTGAAGCACCTTCAGGACGTCGTCCGCTATCTTGACGCGGCGCTCGAGCGGAATCCGCGCGACGGGGAGGCCTTGCGCCGGGCGGCCCAGGCGGCGGCGCGCCTGGCCGAGGACTACGGCGAGACCGGCGCGTGGGATCGCGCCCTCGAGTACCGTCGTCGACTGGTGGAGCTTTACCCGACGAAGGCGCAGTTCCGCGCCGAGTATGCCCGGGGGCTGTCGGAGGCCGGACGCGACGCGCCGGCGCGGCAACAGGCGCGCGAAGCGCTGCGGCTGGACGCGCTCATGCCGGACGAGTTGCAGAAGCTGAAATCGGACTTGCGACAAACCTGCGAGCGTCTCGCCGGAAAAGCTCGCTAGAGCCGGGCGCTTCCCTTTTGCCACGGCGGTCCGCCCTTCGTATAATGCGTTTCGAGTTCCGCTGCGCGAAAGACCGCCATGGCCGAAAACCGACCGACATTCCTGTCCCGTTTCGCTCCGCTGATTTCGCAACTATTGCTGTGGTCTGCCTTTGGCGCCCTGCTGGTGGTCTCCTTCTGGCCTCCTTCCGAGATGTCCGTCGAGCGCGAGTTCCGCCTGGTGGGGAACCGGACGAACCTGTATGCCGTCCTGGCCGGCCGGGCGGCGCCCGAGTCCGAAGAACCGGATGCGTCGCGAACGCACGGGCAGATTGCTTTCGCGCACATGGGCCCTCGCGAAAAGTGGGCCGAGCCCGAACACCAGGAGGGCAACGTGGCCGGTGCGGTGGCGTGGCAGGAGGACCTGGTGGTCTTCTTCGCCGACGGCGGACTCTACTTCGTCGGTCCGTCGGAACTGGATTACCAGCCTCCGCCGATCAAGGGCGTGGGCGCCTGGCGGCCGGTCGCGGCGGCCGCGGACGGCGAGAGGCTCCTGGCCCTGGGCGCGGACGCCGGCGGGCAGCCCGTGTTCAGCACGGGAGGCGCCCTCGGGTGGGGCGACACGGAGGCGGCCGACCTGAAGGTCCAGTGGAGCGAAGAGTCGGCCCGGACCGCCGAGGCGGCCATGCGCGACGGAGAGTTCCACGTGGTCTGGACCGAGCCGGTGGCGGGCGAGACGCCCATCGATCGGACCGCCGGCGAACGATACCTGCGATTCGCCTACCGCGACGGCGGGGGACGGTGGCACGGCCCGTTCGAGGACCGGACGATCCGAACGACCGGTCCGCTTCACGTTGCTCCCCTGGGCGAGCGGCTGGCCATGGTGTATCCGGAGCGAGGTGAACAGGGAGAGGCGGCGCAGCGCCGGCTGGCCTACGCTGAGTTCACCCCGCAGGATGACCGGTGGCACCGCGTTCGCCGACTCCCGAAACTCCCTGCGAGTGAATCTTCAGCCGAACCGCTGGGATGGGGATTCGCCCGCTTCGGTGGGGATCACGTTCTCGGCATGTGCCGGTCCGACGGGTCAATCGCGCTTCGCCGGCTGGACCCGGAAACGGGCGAGCTGACCTCATTTGCTGATACTGAGGCACCGAAGTTGGCGGTTCGCCTCCCCTCGGCGGCGGAGACCCGGGAGCCCTTCTCGGGCACGTATGTCCTTGTGGCGGCAGGCCTCGGCGTGCTGCTCTTTCTCGCCCTGCGGGCGCTCCAGCGGAAGGCGATGCGGGACCGGATCGCGGCCAGCGACCAGCCGGACCGGGAGGCGGCACGCATCCTCGCCGACCAGATGGAGCGCATCATGTACCTCCCGGTTCTGCTTCGTCGCGGCGGGGCCTTCCTCATCGACACGATCCTCGTCCTGGTGCCCGCCGCCGAGGTCATCGGGCGAATCCACCCGGGACTCATCGAGGCGATGATGACGTCCGAGGGGCAGGTCCGGGTGGGCTCCGAGTACGCCGGGCTGATGGCCCTGCTCTCCGGCCTGCTTGTCCTCTACTATGTCGTCATGGAGGGCCTGTGGCAGCGGACCCTCGGGAAAATGGTGCTGCGCCTGACCGTGGTGGACCTTCTTGGCCATCGGCCGTCGTTCTGGCGCGTCGTCGTGCGCAACCTGCTCCGGCCGGTGGATTCGTTCCTGTTTGTCGGCTTGGTTTTCATCCTCTGGACCCGCCGGAATCAGCGCCTCGGTGACCTGGCGGCCGGGACCCGCGTGGTCATGCTGAAAAGACGTGGGGAGCGCCGGCAACCGGACAACGAGGACAAGCCCGAGAGCGAGGTCGGGGAGAACCCGTAGGGGAGGCGTCTGGATGAGTCGTGAGATCGCGTGGGAGGCCTTGAAACTCCAGTCTCCATCGAGGCCCGCCCACACGGAGTTCACCTACGACGAGTTGAAGAAACGCGTCACGGGCCTGTCCCCGGACGATCCGGACTTCGAGAAGCGGTTCCGGGAACTGTGGCAGATCGACCTCTGCTGGTACGTGAACGACGGTCCCGTGCCGTGGCACGAGCGCGGACGCCAGGCCGACATGGGGCACGCCGAATTCCAGGCCGACGGAAGCGACCGTCGCGACGCCACCGCCGACCCGTTCGAGTCCCTGGAGGACGTGCTTACCTTCGACGCGGTGGAGGAGTACGGCCTGCCGCTTTTCGACGAGCTCGTCGCGTACTATCAGGACACGTACGAGAAAGGCCGGGCCGAGCGGCCCGATGCGGTGTTCCCCGGCGGCTATTACCACACGCTGGTTTCCGGGGCTATCCGCGCGTTCGGCTGGAACCGCTTGCTCGAGGCCGCGGCCGACCAGCGGCGCTTTGAGCGCGTGCTCGACAGCTTCTACCGGCTCACACTGCATCACGTGCAAGCCTGGGCCAGGACGGACATCGAGGTCTTCATCTCCCACGACGACATGGTCTGGAGCAGCGGGCCGTTCATGCACCCGGACTTCTATCGCCGGGTCATCTTCCCGCGGTACAGGAAGCTGTGGCAGGTCCTGAAGGAGGCCGGCAAGGTGATCCTCTACTGCTGCGACGGCCTGTTCACCATGTTCCTCGACGACGTGGCCGAGGCCGGGGCCGATGGCTTCATCATGGAGCCGATGACCTCGTTCGACGTGGCCGCGGAGAAGTTCGGCAAGACGCACATCCTGGCCGGCAGCAAGGTGGATTGCCGCACACTGACCTTCGGCGACCGCGAGCGAATCCGGGCCGAGATTGACGCCTCGCTCGAGGTGGGGAAAGCGTGTCCCGGCTGGATCTGCGTCGTGGGGAACCACATCGCCCCCAATGTTCCTTTGGACAACGCGCTGTTTTACTTCGATTACCTCCGGTCGAACTGGGACCGCTGAACCAATGGCCTGCCGGGATGTTCCGCCGGGCCATGGGGCATGCCTCGCGT
>CAZGEE010000196.1:0-4485 GCA_964525035.1 uncultured Anaerolineales bacterium | reverse complement strand
GCGCTCCCACGACCCGTGCTCGCTGACCATCCGGCGGCTGCGCGCCAGGAAGTGGATCGCGAAGTCCACCGCCAGGCCCAGCGTCAGCGACGACAGCACCGCGATCGGCATGTCGTAGTCGATCCCGAGCAGGCCCACCAGGCCGTAGATCAGGGCGATGGTCACCGTCAGGGGGATCATCGACAGCAGGCCCCACAGGGCCGAGCGGAACAGGACCGTCATCATCAGGAAGACCACCAGGAAGCTGCCGAGAAAGGCCATCAGCATCCCGCGGACCATCCTTTGTTGCCAGACGACGTTGATGAACGTCAGGCCGAACCAGCCCGCTTCCTGGCCGTCTTCCTGGGCCTCGGCCTCCAGGGTGGCGGGCCCGAAGTCGATCGCCATCGGTGGCGGGTTCTCGCTCACGTACCGCGTCACGTCCTCGAACACCGCCTGCATGTCCTCGTTGTCACCGCTGCGCAGTTGCACCCAGATGCCGGCCTTGCGATAGTCGCGCGTGACGAGGTGGAACAGGTCGTGCGGTCGGTGGCTGTTCTGGTACTGGATGAGCACCTGGCCGACGCCGCGCGGCGTGTCGGGGACACGGTAATGCTCCTCGGCCCCGCCCCGCAGGTCGCGGTGCACCGTCCGGACCACGTCGGCGACCGACGAGGTCTTGCCCACGAGCTCGCCGCCTCGGAGCCCCTCCATGTGGGCCTGGAGACGGGCGACGTAGCGGAGCACGGCCGGGTCCTTCAGCGGCTCGGTCAGCCGGACCAGTTCCTCGTTGATCGCGTCCTCGGCCAGGGACCACGCGTCGTACAGCGCGTCGTCCTCGACCGTTTCGAGCATGCCGGCGATCTCGTTCGAGAGTTGTTTGAGCAAGGCCGTGCCGGCGGCTTCGTTCGCCGCGGGTCCGCTCGTCCCGCCCGCCCCTTTCTCCTCGGGGCTCTCGGCCTTTCGGCGAGCCATCTCGACCACCCGGTCGAACACTTCCGGGGCCTTCTCGTAGCCCTCTTCCTTCAGGGCGCGGGCCCGTTCGGGCAGGGTCTGCCCCAGCCGCTCAGCGGTTTCGGCGGCGGAGCTCACCGGCGGCTGCGGGGCCAGGGCCAGGTACGCCATGTAGGTCCCGGCGAAGTGGTCGTTGAGCTTCCGGTCGGCTTCGCGGATGGGATGCGAGTAGGTGAACCACTCCACCGGGTTGTCGTTGATCCGGATTCGACTGATGCCGTAGGCGGCCACAACCGCCACAACGGCCGTGGCGACGAGTATCCAGGGTGCCCGGCGGAAGGTGAAGCGTCCCACGCCGCGGAGGAAGCGGGACAGCGGAGACTGCGAGACCGCCTCGCCGTGGTGGGGGCTGCCGAAGTTCTCCAGCCACCTCTCCGGCAACAGCATCACGTAGGCCGGGATGAACGTGACGGTGAACACCCACGCGAGCATCACGCCGATGGCCACGAAAATGCCGAACGTCTGGACCGGCGGGATCGGCGTCAGGGCCAGGCTGGCGAACCCCGCGGCCGAGGTCAGCGAGGTGTACAGCATCGGCGTGAACAGTTCGTCCATCACGGTCACCGCCGTGGCCCGGCGATCGCGGGTCACCTGGTAGCGGTCGAAGAACTCGCTGAGGATGTGCACCGAATCGAGCACGGCGATCGGCATGATGAAGATCGGGATCATCGAGCTCATGATGTGCACGGTGTTGCCCGTGCCGATCAGCAGGCCCATGGTGCAGATCACCGTGACCATCGCCAGGATCATCGGGGAGACGACCAGCACCAGCTTCCGGAAGAACAGCAGCATCAGCAGGAAGATGACGCCCATCGCCAGGGGCGCGGAGACGGCCATCTGCTTGAACATCTCGACGCCGAAGGTGTCCTCGGCCACGGGCAGCCCGGTGATGTAATACTCCTCGGGACCCTCGAAGCCGGCGATTCTTTCCCGAAGCGCCGAGTACACGTCGCTGCTCAGGTCCTTCGAGACGAGCGGAAGGTAGATGCACAGCGCCTTGCCGTCCTCGGATACCATGGTGCCGTAGAACAGGGGATTGCGCGGGACGTCGCCGCCCTCCGGCGGCACGATCTTCCGCCGCACCGCCACCGCGCCTTCCCGGGTCTCGGGGGGCTCCGGCATGAGCCACTCGAATTTCACCACGCCGGGGGCGCCGGGCTCGACGTTGTCGACCACGCTCGGGGCGATGACGTTTTTCTCGACGACGGCCTGGACGCGCTCCGGGGCAGGGCCCTCCGTCCGGGCCAGCAGGTGCCACAGGTCCCGGTAGCGTTCGGCCAAGAGCTCGCCGACCCCGCTCTCGCCGGTCTCGCTCGCGGGGAACTCCAGCTCCCCGATCGCGAACTGCGTCAGGGCGTGGATCTTCTTCAGCGATCCCGGGTTGAAGACCCCCTCGGGGTTCTCCCCGTTCACCACGCCGAGGATCACCATGTCGTTGAGGTCGAAGAGTTCCTTCATCCGATTGTGGAAGACCCGGACGGCCTCGTTTCGGCGCAGCATGTTCTCGGGGTCGGTGTCGACCTTGACGGCCGGAATGAATGCCGCCAGGACCACCGCCAGCAGCACCATGGCGCCGATGATAAGCCGGGGATGATTCAGTCCCGCATGGGCTATCCCGTGCCTCGCGTTCATCAATCGGTTCCCTTGTACCAACCCTGGGGAGCACCGGCTCGTTCGCCCGCGCGATAGGAAATCATTCTACCATGACCTCCGAAAGGATGCAGGTTCTTCCGTGGCCACGCGCCCCCCATGACCCCTTTGTTCGTTTTCGAAACGTGAACCGTGCCGTTGCAGTCCTCACGCATGCGTTGGTTTGTCTGAAGCTCCTTCACGTTTTCGTCTCGGATTCGCAAGCGACGGACACGCGTGGAAGCCCTTTCAGCCCGGAGCATAGCGCCGAACGTCAGCGACATCCTAGCGCCGTTTCTGCCCTCGCGTCAACCGGGCAGCCGGGACGGCCCGAGACCGCCGGTCGCCCGCAAACCCGGATAGAATGGCTGTTTTACGCTGCCTCGGCACAGCGGGTCGGCGCGGCACCACGCCCGAAGCGCGGCCCCGGCATTCCGGTGGACACCTGGTCTTCGAGTTGCCTTGACCGGTTACCCGGGGACGCCTAGAATCCACACTGCACCGGGAAATCCCAATCCAGACAGAAGGGAGCTTGCCCATGATTCGCAAGATCGCAGAGGGAATGTACTCCGTCGGCGCCGCCGACCCCGACCGGCGGTCCTTCCACGGCCACGAGATGACCACCGCCCAGGGCACCACGTACAACGCGTACCTGCTCGTCGACGAGAAGGAGACCGTCCTGGTCGATACGGTCTACCCACCCTTCGCGGACGAGCTGATCGCCAACATCCGCCAGGTGGTCGATCCTTCCCGCATCACCGCCATCGTGACGAACCACGCGGAGCCCGACCACGGGGGCTCGCTGGCGGCGATGAAGCGGCTGGCCCCGGACGCGAGGATTTTCTGCAGCAAGCGCGGGGCCGAGAGCATCCTGGGCTGGCACCACGCGGACTGGGACCTCCAGGTCGTCGGCACCGGAGACACCCTCGACACGGGAACACGGACACTGACGTTTTTCATGGCGCCCATGTGCCACTGGCCCGACAGCATGATGGTTCACGTGGGGCGGGCCGACGTCCTGCTTTCGAACGATGCCTTCGGCCAGCACTACACCGCCGCCCCGTTCGACGACGAGGCCCGTGACGGCCGGTTGTGGTTCGAGGCGGAAAAGTATTTCGTCAACATTATCAGCCCCTACGGCCGCAACGTCGCCACCCGGCTCGACCAGCTCGAAAAACTGGAGCTTCCGGTGAAGATCATCGCCCCGTCGCACGGGGCGGTGTGGCGGCATGGCGTGGCCGACGTCCTGGCCGCCTACCGCCGGTGGGCGGAACAGCGGACCGAACGCCGCGCCGTGGTCTGCTACGACACGATGTACGAGTCCACGCGCCGCATGGCCGACGCCGTGTGCGACGGGCTCACGGACGCCGGGGTGCCGTTCACACGGCATCACCTGTCCGTGTCGGACCGCAGCGACGTCCTGACCGACCTGTTCGGCGCCAAGGGGTTCCTGGTGGGCTCGCCGGTCTGGCACATGAACGTCCTGCCGACCGTCAGCACGCTTCTCGAGGACCTCGGGACCTTGCGGATGAGGGATCGGCTCGTGGGGGCGTTCGGCTCCTATGGCTGGCAGGAGCGCGCAGGGATAGAGAAAATCGAGAAACGGGCCGGCGAGGCCGGCCTCGACTTGCCCATCGAGGGCGTGGCCTGCCGGTGGCGGCCGAAGCAGGACGACCTTCAGCGTTGCCGGGCGTTCGGCCGGGAGTTTGGGGAAAAACTCGGCGAATAGCCTGAAGGTTTGCCCGGCTGCGTGGGCCGCAGATTGGCGGCGCCGATGGCAAGGAAGCGGTTCGTTGCCCCGGTCATAATGCGGCGGAGCCCGGCGACCCGCCGGGCTCCGCGTTTCGATGCGCACGTCGAAGG
>CAZGEE010000195.1:0-4504 GCA_964525035.1 uncultured Anaerolineales bacterium | reverse complement strand
GGCCGAGCAGAAAGCCCGGGCGGTGGCCGGCGCCGGAGCGGAGCCCGGCCGGTGGGTCATCGGGGCCGACACGCTCGTGACGCTGGACCGCCGCATCATCGGCAAGCCGCGCGACGCCCGGGACGCGGAGGCCACCCTGCGGGCTCTCAGCGGCACCCGCCACGCGGTGATCACCGGCGTCGCTCTCGTCCAGGTCGGCTCCGGGCGATGCCTCGTCCGTCACGCCCTCACATGGATCCGGATGCGCGAGATACCGGACGAGGAGATCCGGCGTTACGTGGCCGGCGGGGCCTCCGACGGCAAGGCCGGCGCCTACGCCGTCCAGGAGGGCGGCGACCGCTACATCGCCCGCATGGACGGCAGCTTCACCAACGTCGTCGGCCTGCCCATGGAACTGCTCGCCGAGATGCTCGCGGAGGTCGGATGGAAACGGAAGGACGACCAATGACGGATGTCGCGGCACGATGGACCATCGCCATCCCGGGCCTTTGCATTCTCGCAGCAGTGTTTGCAGGTTGCGAGGAGGAGCCGGGGAACCGCGGCGCGGCCGAGACCGGCCGGGCGCAACCGCCGCTGCCCACCGCGACGATCACGATCGACGGCGTCGCGCTGGAAGTGGAGGTCGCCGACGAGCCGAACGAACGGGCCCGGGGCTACATGTGGCGCGATCCCCCCGTGGACGGCGGCATGCTCTTCGTCTGGCCGGACGCGAGCCGGCGCGCGTTCTACATGAAAAACACCCCGTTCGACATCGACCTGGCCTACATTGCCCCCGACGGGAGGATCTTCCAGGTCGAGCGGATGAGGGCCTACGATCGCCGGCTCGTGCCCAGCCGGAAACCGGCGCAGTACGTCCTGGAAACGGCGGCCGGCTGGTTCGCCGACCACGGCATCTCCGAGGGGGACACGGCCCGCATTCCGCCTCAACTCGCCTCTAACGCGACGGCAGAGGACGGCCCATGAGCAAGCGGACACCCGGAACAGGTGGACGGCGGCGCTCCCGGCGAATCCCGGTGGCCCTTGTCCTGCTGATGCTGGCCGCGGCGGGCGTGCGGCTCGGCGTGGGCCTGGCCCGCGTGGACCAGGTCTACTGGCTGGGCGACAGCCGGACCTACCGCGAACTCGGTGAGAATCTCGCCTCGGGGCGCGGCCTGGTGATGGAGGACTTCCGGGGCCGATCCCGCCGGGCCGACCGGATGCCGGGCTATCCGCTGGTCCTGGGGGTGCTCCACGCGATCGGCGGCGGAGCGGCGACCGTAGTCATCGTCCAGGCCGGCGTCGGGACCCTGGCGACGTGGGTGGCGTGGCGGTTGGGCCGGGCGGTCCTCTCGCCGGTGGCGGGCTGGGTTGCCGCGGGGCTGACGGCCTTCGGCCCCTGGCAGGTCTATTTCGCCACGGTGGCCCTGACGGAGTGCTGGTCGGCCGCGCTGCTCCCGGCCACGGTGCTCTGCATGGTCGGCCTCGTGCGAAGCGGCCGACTTCGGTGGGCCCTTGCCGCCGGGGCGCTCTGCGCGGCCCTGGGCTACGTCCACCCCGAGTTCCTGGGTCTCCCCGCGGCGATGGCGATTCCGGCGGCGATCGCGCCGGGACGGCGCCGGTGGCTTCTCGCCTGGGGGCTCGGGTCGGCGGTCGTCCTGGTCGCACTCGCACCGTGGTGGGTCCGCAACGCAAAAGTGTTCGGAGACTTCGTTCCCGCCACGACGCGGCTCGGCCCGACGCTCTACGACGGTCTGCGCCCGGGAGCGACGGGCGCGAGCGACATGCGGTTCGAGGAACGGCTCGCGGGCGAAACCGCGGCGCTCGGCGAGCTGCGGTACGACGACTACTATCGGTCGAAGAGCCTGGAGGCCGCCGCGTCGGACCCCGGGCGGGTGGTGCGCCTGGCCGGGGCGAAGGCGGCACGCCTGTGGAGCCCGGTGCCGAACGCCGAGGTGGCCCGGGCGCCGCTCTACCGGTGGCTCTCGACCGCCGCCTTCGTGCCGATGGTCGCCGGCGGGTTGCTCGGCGCGGTGGTCCTGCTGCGGCGGGCGGGCCGGCTGGTCGTGTTGCTTGTGCCGGTCGCGTGGGTTACCATGGTGCACGGGGTGCTCGTCGGGTCGATCCGGTACCGGGTGCCGGTCGAACCCCTACTGTTCGTGCTGGCGGGCGCCGCCGCGGCATGGGTGTGCGGCGACGAAGGCGAAACGGATGAGCGACCGACCGGAAGCGGGAACACATAAGCACCAGCACAGCCTGTGGCACACGTTGCCGGACAAGGCACGGCTTCGGCTGCGCGCCCGGAGGAAACGACGCCGGCGCATCCGCCTCGCCGTGGCGATCACGGTCGCCGTGGTCCTGTTCGGCGCCTACGCCTACGTCACGAACGACCGCCAGGTGGAGCGCCTGTCGGAACAGTACCTGCACGACCTGTTCGGGACGGACGTCCGCATCGACGACGCCAGTTTTCACTTCTTCGGCGGCGTGGTGCTCGAGGGCATCCGCTTCGAGTTGCCCGGCGAGGCGCGGCCCATCTTCCGGGCCGAGACCATCCGCCTGAACCACGATCCGCTCGCCCTGCTCGTGGGGCGGCTCAGCGTCCGCGAGATCATCGCTCTCTCGCCGAAGATCCACCTCGAGCAGCAGGACGGCCGGTGGAACTACCAGCGGCTGTTCCCCGAGGAGGCGGGACCGCCCGAGGCGTTCCTGCAGCGCCCCGTCATCTACGTGGAAAGCGGTGAAGTCAACGTGCGCCGGCTGGAGGGCGACGAGCCCGTCTACGAGCACCAACTGAAGGCCTCGGGAGTGGTCCAGCCCGACGTGACCCGGCCCGGCGTCTTCAGCTTCTTTGCAAGCGGGGTCCGGACGCAGGGACTGAAAGGTCACGTCACGCGCGGCGTGATCGACATCCAGAAACGCCACCTGTCCTTCGAGGGTCGCGTGTCCAACGTCGAGCTCTCCGAAGACCTGGCGGACACGTTGCCTCCCGAAGCCCAACGGGTGTGGAAGCGGTTCCGACCCACCGGATCGGCGACCCTGAAGGTGGCCTTCAGCCAGGAAGAGGCCTCGGGAGAGCGGAGCGTGGGCTTCCGCGTCGAAGCCAACCTGAACGGCGTGTCGCTCTCGTACCGTCACCGGGGCCACACGTTCGGCCTGGAGGACATGACCGGTCAATGCATCATCGAACCGGAAAAGCTGCGAATCCGAAACGTGCACGGCATCCTGACGACCACCGTGACGTCCGCCGAGCCGGCCGCCGATGGGGAGAGCCCGGCTGAACCGTCCGGGGAATCCAGGCGCCAATTCAGCCTCGCGTTCGGAATGTCCGGCCAGGTGACCGGCCTCGACAGGGAGACCCTCGGCCAGCAACTCCAGGTCACCGTCGAGGACGTGGACCTCGAGCACGCCCGCCCGCTGATCTGCGACCTGTGGGCCGGCGGGGCCGACATGTACGACTACTATCAACCCACCGGCCGCGCCGATCTCGACCTCACGGTGCGGCGCGCGGCCCGTCCGGATGCCCACCACCGGATCACCGGGTCGATCAAGCTGAAAGACGCGGGGTCCGTGCCCTACTGGTTCCCTTACCCGATCGAGGACATCTCCGGGACACTGCTGTTGGAACAGGACAAGGTGCGTATTGACGACGGCGAACGCGCAACCGAGGGCGAGGAAGCCCGCGCGCCTCCGAAGGCAAAGGGGACGAAGGAATTCGCCGGTCGGCACGACGGGGGCAAGGTGACCATCTCGGGCCAGGTGGCCCACCCGGGGCCCGACGCGAAGGTCGACCTGCACGTCAGGGGCGAGGGACTGCCGCTCGACTCGGAGGTCGAGGAAGCGATCCGCAAACGATTCCCCGAGTACGTGGAACTCTACGATAGCCTGAACCTTGAAGGAACGGTCGACCTGGACGTGTACATCAAGCGTCCGCTCGGGCCCGCCCGCCCGTTCGACGTCGAGACGGTGATCCGCTTCCGGGGGAACCGCCTCCGATACGATGGCTTTCCGTACTTGCTGAAGGACGCCTCCGGCACCGTCCGCATCGCCGGAAGCGGGGCCCGGATCGAGAACGTGGAAGGCCGCCACGGCGACGCCCACGTCCGAATCGACGGGACGGTCGAGAACCGCAAGGCCGGTGCCGTGCTCGACCTCGAGGTCCGCGGCGAGGACCTTCCCCTCGACGACGACCTGGCCGCGGCGCTGCCCGAGGATCAGCGGGCCGTTTACGAAAGCTATCACCCCTCGGGCCGGGCGGACGTGACCGTCCACCTGCGACGCGGTCCGGAAACGGACTGGCGCGTCAACCACCGGTCGGTGATCGACCTCCGGGACGCCGGCGTCATCTTCGAGGAATTCCCCTACCCCGTGGAAGGGATCGAGGGCCGGCTCGAGATCAGCCCCGAAGGCTTCGTCCTGAAGGACCTCCGTGGATCGAACGCCGAGGGGGCCGTCTCGGCCGAGGGCCGCATCGAACGCGCCGGCCGAACCCACACGGTCGACCTGACCCTGCGCGGCGAGAACCTGCTGC
>CAZGEE010000194.1:0-4513 GCA_964525035.1 uncultured Anaerolineales bacterium | reverse complement strand
GAGGCAGCTTCAGCGGGGTCTCCGGGGACGACGCCGACCGCCTGGTGGGCGAGGCCATCGAGGTCGGCATGAACATGATCGACACGGCCGTGGCCTACGGCAAGGGCGAGAGCGAGGAGGCCGTGGGCCGGGCGGTGCGCGGCAGGCGCGACCGCGTGCTCCTGGCCAGCAAGTGCTGGGTGCGGGACACCGCCGAGGCCATCGGCGAGCAGATCGACGCGTGCCTCGGCCGCATGGGCACCGACTACGTGGACCTCTACCAGGTGCACTACCCGTCGGAGAAGCTGCCGACCGACGAGACGCTGCGGGCGATGGAGGCGGTCCGCCGGGCCGGCAAGGCCCGGGCGGTGGGCGTCTCGAACTTCTGGCCGCACCAGTTCCGCGAGGCCCTCTCGGCCGCCCGGTTCGAGAGCCTGCAGAACCCGCTCAACGTGGTCTGGCGCGAGGCCGAGGCCGAGATGCTGCCCCTGTGCGTCGAGCACGGCGTAAGCCTGCTGGCCTACAGCCCGCTGGCGCAGGGGCTGCTGACGGGGAAGTACCGCACGCGGGCGGACATCCCGGACGACGTGCGGAGCAAGAACCTGCTCTTCCGCGAGGGCACGTTCGAGAAGGCCGTCGAGGTGGCCGACCTGCTGGCCGAGGTGGGCCGGGCCCACGGCAAATCGGCGGCGCAGACGGCGCTGCGGTGGTGTCTGGAGCAGCCGGGCGTCGGGGCCGTCATCGCCGGGGCGAGGACCGCCGAGCAGCTCCGCGACAACGCCGCGGCCAGCGGGTGGAGCCTGACCGATGACGAACGGCGGAAGATCGGCGACGCCGGCATGGCCGTCAGCGAAACGGTCGACTACTCCGGCAACATGTGGGGCGTGATGCCGTACAAAGAGTAAGGCTTTGGGGCTCTTCTCGGGGTGCTAAAACGCCGCCTGGATGCCACTGCCTCCCCTTCTGGTCCGGCGGGTTTCATCTACGAAGAATTCTTCGGGCTCGGCCTCTCCGCGATCCAAGACTTTTTGCAATCTCTGTGCTGCTGCCTTCAACAGTGGCCGAGCCAGCATGGCCAAGGGGACAAAAACCCACCCGGAGACAGACCCCCGAGTCAACCTCCGTCTCAATACCCCTGCAAATTGCTTCCGGTAACTCTCAAACAATGCCTTACTGTCGTCTGAGAACTCTTTAAGTCCGGACTCAACGAATTCTCTGTACTGTTCCACCGATTCAGGCCGTTGCGGAAGGAGGATCCAGTGCAAAAGCGTTATACGTGACGCATATTCTATTGCACCTTCCACATTAGACAAGAAATCACGCGTCACGGGATTGTCGGGCAGCTTGCCCAGAGTAACTGCATCGAAAAACTCGTCCCTCAGTTGCCACAACTGATAGCGAAAAAGACTGGTGAGATTGCGCGGGACGAGGAACAACAACGCAACCCATACCAGAATGGCGACGAGCCCAAAAACCGAAGCTAGAATCCACTCAAGAGCCGTCATTTTTCGCTCCCAAACCGAACCGGGTGCACGAGACCATGAGGCGCTCAGCTTTCCGGCTCCAATCTGCGTTCCAGTTCATTTATTCGTTTTCGGCAACGGATGAGTTCCGACTTGCTTTTCTTCGCTCGCACTGCCGAGATAACAGCCCACAAAGTTGCTGAACCCGAGAGCGCAATCCCGATTGCAATGGACCACTTTAGCTCCACTGTGGTATTCTTACCGGAAAGGCAGTCCGCAATCAAGTAAATACAGTAGAGGGGGATGCCGGAGGAGGCAATGGACAAAGACTGCCCCAGATACTTCGTACGGCTGAGGCGGACGCGGTAATGCTCGTGATCTGTCTCCCGCTGCGCTTCGAGCTTGGTAAGCTTCGTACCTCTGTCGGGCGTTTTGGCTTGTTTGGAATGAGGCATAAGCCGGCTCCTGGCTGAAGATGACGCAAAGAACTAATGCCCGGCAATTTGCCTGTCAAGTACTTTTTTGCAAATTACTTTGCTGGGGTTGGGAGGGAAATAACATGAAAGCCATGCATGGCGTACAGAGCGTCCTCTCGACTGCGAGGCGATCGTTTTGTCTGCTTGCTGTCATGGTTGCGGTTCATCAGGCATCGATTGCTTCGGACCTGCTGAAAGGGCCTGGTAGCCCCAATCGTGACGAGGCCCCGCCGGAGCATGCCATCGAGCAGGCCGACGAGGAGGAGAAGGAGCTTTACGAGGCCGTCCGCGCGCGGATCATGAAGCTGGGTCCGCAGACCGTCGCCGGCATGGCGGCGAAGCCGGGCTTCGGCGAGCGGGTCGGCTCGCAGCTCGCGCCGGTGCTCGAGACGTGCGTCTGGGGCTACCGCACCAGCGGCGACGCGGCGTGGCTCGCGAAGTTCGCCGAGCTCATGCGGGCCCTGGAGGAGCGGCTCGTCGAGGACCCGGACGGCGGTCGCGGGTGGTACTCGGCGGCGGACCCGCGGACCTTCGGGCAGGTCTGGCCGCCCCGCTGGCCCGACCCGGAGGTGCTCACGGCGTGGCAGCAGTCCGAGGCCCGCGTGGCGGGGGCCTGCGCGGAGTTCGCCCGGACGGTGCGCGGGCGGATGGCGCTGGTCGACCGGTTCGGCGGGCCGGCCTCGGGGTGGCTGCGGCTCTGCGAGAAGGAGCTGCTGCCGAAGTGGGACCGCCGCTGCTACGTCGAGCTCGACGAGGATCGGGCCGTCTACACCTGGCCCGCCCGGGCGTTCCGCCGCGGCGGGGACGAGTGGATCGCCTACCCCGGCTGCCCGCGCGAAGGGGAGAACATCACGCTGCCGCACCCGGCCGTCAGCGAGATCGCCCTCGGGTACCTCAAGCTCTGGCGGGCCACGGGCGAGTCGGCGTACCGCACGCGGGCGGCGAAGCTGATGCGGTGGCAGAAGAGTTGCCTGCGGTTCTATCACGCGCGGCCCGGCCGCGCCGGCCGACCCCCCAAGGGGCGGGCGGACAAGTCCGTCTACTGGTGGAACCTTTTCGACCCGGCCGGCGACTGGGACTTCCGGCCCGAGGGCGGACTCGTCTTCGGCATGTACATCAGCACCGACCCGCACAGCCACGCCCGCGACGTCGAGGCCTTCGTCGAGGCCTACCATTGCGGCGTGGTGATCGACCGGCAGGACATCGACCGGCTCGTCGCGACCCAGCGGAAGAAGATGCTCGCCGGGGACCCCGAGCGGCCCCGGTGGAAAAACCAGCGGGGCGAAGGGCGCGGCACGCTCTGGCCGGCGCTGGCCGAGTTCAGCGAGGAGCTCGACGAGGTCCTCCGGGCGAACCACGATCCGCGGTCCAACGCGTTCGGCAGCCCGCTGCGGTTCCTCCAGGAACGGCCCCGGTGGCGGGGCGGCGAGCGGCGCAAGCTGGGCGACGCCCGCGTGATCTCGTGGGGCAAGACCCACGCCCGGTTCGCCGGGGCGATGCGCGAGCTCATTCGCAAGCACCCGCCTCCGCCCCCGCGCGGCCGCCGGCGGTGATGACGGCCCAGCCCGCTCGCCGGCCTCCTACTCCCGCGGGGTGCCGCGGCCACCCCCGTCGGAGCGAAGCGGAGATCCTCGACGCAGCGCGGGGTGCCACGGCCACGCTCGCGTGGCCGGGCTACGCCCCGATGCCCTCACTATCCCGGCACGGCCTGGCTTCGCCGCCAGCGCCGGGTGATCGCCCAGCCAGGTTCGCACGCGGGTCCAGGTCACCGGCTCATCTCCACTGGGTCGGGTCGCGCTCGCTACGGGTGCGGAGCACCGAAACGTCCGGCAGCGCGGCGGCGACGGCATCGGCCAGCCCGTCCACCGCGGGCCGTTCGGTCGCGTAGTGCCCGGCCACGATCACGACGGCCCCGGCGGCATCCGCGGCTACGCGTTCGTCGTGTTTCATCTCCCCGGTCACGAGCACCTGCGCCCCGGCGGCGGAGGCTCGCGGCCACTCGCTTCCCCCGCTCCCGCCGACGACGGCCAGGCGGCGGACCCTGGCCCGGCCGGGCAGCCGGCCCACCTGCTCGACGGTCGCGACGCCCAGGGCCCGCTTGATCCGCCGGACGACCGCGGGAAGCCCTGCCGGGCGGGGCAATCGGCCCACGCGGCCCAGGCCCGCCCCGGGCCGGGGCGAGGTCAGCGGGTAGACGTCCACGGGCGGTTCCTCGTAGGGGTGCGCTTCCCGCAGGGCGGCGCAGACCTCGGCCACGCGTCCGGGCGGCACGACCGTCTCCAGGCGGACCTCCTCGACACGTTCGCTGCGTCCGGCGCGGCCGACGGCCGGACGTGTGCCCTCGCCGCCGCGGAAGCTTCCCGTGCCGCGCGCCTCGAAGGCGCACTCGGCGTAGTCGCCGATGCGGCCGGCCCCGGCGGCGAAGAGCGCCGCGCGAACCGCCTCCAGCGCGGCCTCGGGTACGAAGGTCACGAGTTTGCACCCCTGCCCGGGCTCGGCGGGCTTCAGGGGCGCGGCGTCCTCGAGGCCGAGCAGCCGGGCCAGCCGATCGTTCAGCCCGCCCGCCGCGACGTCGTAGCTGGTGTGGGCCGAGAT
>CAZGEE010000193.1:0-4517 GCA_964525035.1 uncultured Anaerolineales bacterium | reverse complement strand
CGGTGCGGCAACTGTTGTGGCAACTCTCCGAAGGATCGCCGCCGGCGAACGGCCCGTGAGTTCGGCAGCCGAGCGCCTGGACGGGCCCCGGGATCGCGTGCGGACCGTCGCTCACATTTCCTTGCACCACGCCTGTCTCGCCCGCCGATAATAAGGCGGGACGGGACATCCGCACGGTGGTCACGGCGAAGGCCCTGCGCGAGGTGCGGGCGGTTCCTCTTCGGAAGGACGTGATGCTCAGACCGTTCTTCGACCGCAATTTCAGGCAGCGCCCGGCGCAGTTCTTCTTTCAGTGTGCCCTGGCGGGGCTCGCCATCACGCTGGGGATGGTGATGCACGACCTCCTGGCCAGCAAGGCCCTGCTGGCGTCGCTGGGGGCAAGTTGCTTTCTCGCCTTCACGTCCCCGCACGCGCCGGTTTCCCGACCCCGGCGGATGATCGGCGGCTATGCGTGCGGTGCCGCGTCGGGCGCGCTCTGTTCACTGCTGGCCAAGGGCGAGTGGCTTCAAGGTGTTCCGGTGGACCCGGTGCTGAGCCTGGCGCTGGTAGCGGGGCTCGGAGTTGCCCTGGCGATGTTCCTGATGGTTCTCCGGAACGCGGAGCACGCGCCCGCGGCCGGTGTGGCCCTGGGGCTTGTCATCGACGAGTGGCAGCTCTGGAACCTGCTCTACGTGATGGCGGGCATCGGCATCCTGACGCTGGCGAAAGTGCTCCTGCGCCGCGTCATGGCAGACCTGGTCTGATCGGGCGGCCCGGCGCGGCCGCGCTTCACAGCGAGAACGCCTCCTGCAGGTAGCGCCGGCTCTCGGTAATGCATTCCACCGCGCTCGTGTCCGGGGCCGGGGTGTCCTGTTCCACCACGACCCAGGGGAAAGACGAGTTTTGAGCCGCTTTCATGATGGCGGGGAAATCCAACGTGCCCGCGCCCACCGCGGCGAAGGACCGCTGCCCTCGTTCCTCCATGTACGAATCCTTCGCATGAAGGATGCGCAGCCGGTCGGCGTGTTTCGCGACGAACTTCGCCGGGTCTACCCCACCGTCCCACACCCAGTACGTGTCGATGCAGGCCTTCACCCGTTCCGGATCGCACGCTTCGTAGAGCGCCTCGATGGGTAGTTGGCCGTCCTGTTTCTTGAACTCCCAACTGTGGTTGTGATAGCTGAGCGTGATGCCGGCCTGCCGGCATGCGTCGGCCGCCTCCGTGTAGGCCTCGCCCTTGCGGCGGTACTCGTCGAGCGACGCTTCGCGGAGCGTGTTGTCCGAAAGGGGAATGTCAGTTCCGCCGGTCTCGGCGAGCCAGTCGACCACCTCGCCAATCCGGTCGAGCTTCGCCCCGCTGAAGTGGGCCCCGACGTGCACCAGGCCGCGGTCCTCGAGCATCTTCCTGAACTCGGTCCCCGATACCCTGTCGGCAAGCACTGTCGTTTCGATTGCCTGGTACCCCGCGGCCGCGACGTCGTCCAATACGCCCGCGAGATCACTCGTGAGCCGTTCGCGGCCGAAGATGATGAGTTGAAGTCCTACGGTCCGGCTTGCCATCGGTCTCCTCCCGAAGATGGTTTTCGAAGACGTCGGCGCTACGTTGCGGCTGCGCGGTAAGAAGCACGGAGTGTAGCACGCCTTTTGCCGGCTCGCAAGGTGCGGACGAGCGGTTTTCGCTTTTCCGCGTGTCTCCGGCGGCGCGCTCATTGAGGGTAAGGCACGCTAGAACGGTTCGCGAGGCTCTCCCTCTTCCAGCAGCGGCTGCAGCGGACAGCCCTCGCACCGGGGCGCCCGTTTTTTGCAGTGGTCCTTCCCGGCCCGCACGAGCAGGGCATGGTATTCCTTGAACATCTCGACGTTCGCCTCCAGGGGCCCGGAGAAGGTTTCCTGGAGCAGTTCGTAATCGGCGTCCTGGTCCACCAGGCTGTGGCGGAACGCGATTCGCAACGTGTAGGCGTCTACCACGAAAACCGGGCGCTCGGCGGCATAGAGCACGATCGAGTCGGCCGTTTCACGGCCGACGCCGCGGACGGCGAGCACCTCGGCGCGGAGCTCCTCGGTAGAGAGTTCCAAGAGCCGATTGATCGATCCCTCGTAGCGCTCCACCAGCAGGGCGAGGAAGTTGCGCAACCGCTTGGCCTTGACCCGGTAGTACCCGGCGGGCCGGATGCGTTCGGCGAGTTCCTCTTCGGGTAACTGCCACAGGTGTTCGGCCGTAAGCGGCCCGCCCGACTTCAGGTTGGCGATGGCGCGTTCGACGTTCCGCCAGTTGGTGTTCTGCGTCAGCACGGCGCCGATGCAGACCTCCAGCGGGGTCTCCCCCGGCCACCATCCCTGGGGACCGTAGGCCTCCAGCAAGGCCCCGTAGAACGCGTTGACTTTCTCGTCGATGGTCACGATGTCGTTCCGTCGTTCGCCGTGGCGGCAAAGACATTTGCTCGCTGCAGAGAGCGTGAGCCCTTCGGCCCGGTGCGCCTCCATCCGGCCCGTGCTCAGTAGGTCCCGTGCTGCCGGTGGATCTCGAGCATCTGCTCGTAGGTCTTCATCCGGACGTCCGGGGGAATCGAGTGGTCGCTGTGCAGAATGTAGGGGAGCCGCCGCTCGATCATCCCGCCCATCTTTCGCATGACTTCGTCGCGAACCTTGTCGGGATCGTTTGTGTTGAGCACGGTCACGTCGATGTTGCCCATGTACGCCAACCGGTTGCCGTAGGTGTCCGCCAGGTCCAGTACGTTGACGCCGGCTTTGGCCTCCATCGGCTGAAGGCACTGGATTCCGGCCTCGATCAGAATCGGGACCGCTTCGCGAATATCCCCGCACGTGTGGATCAGCACCGGCAGGCCGTAATCGTCGGTGAAAAACGAGACCAGCTCGCGATAATAGGGCAGCAGCAGCTCGCGGATGGTCTGCGGCGAGGCGAACAACCCGTTCGTAAATCCGAGGTCCTCGTACATCCAGATCCCGTCCGGGCGGCCGACCTCGTCGAGCACGTACGCGAAATGCGTCTTAAAGAAGTCCGTGTAGACCCGCCCGACGTCGCGAATCCACTCGGGCTCCAGCAGCAGGCTGGGCAGCATCACCAGGTCCCCGATGATGGCCCGCATCAGTTCGACGAGGAACAGGAAGCCGAAACAGGAGAACCGTTCGCCGGCACGGGCCTCGTCCAGCAGTTGGCGAGCGCCGTCGAGATTCGTCCGCGTCGGGTCGAGCTCCCGGAGCGTCTCCTTGACGCGGTCCCAGTCCTCGCGGGTCTTGATTGTGAAGTCAATGTGCTCCGGCGTCCCGCTTTTGTTCTTCCAGTACTTGCAGGTGGAGCCGTACCCGTTCTTGAAGATCCGCCATTCGTCGGATTCCTCGACGACGCCGTCCTTTCCCTTCAGGGGGCCGGGGTCGGGGATCGGCCACATCGACCGGATGTCGTATCCGAAGTGCTCGGCCGGCGGAGTGTCCTTGTCAGGGTAGCCCTCTTGGGGCCAGTAGTCACGGATCGTCTCGGGCCAATAGTGTTCGAACAGGCCCACGCGGTCCGCGGGTTCCTTCTCGACGATAAGCTGTCGTATCCGCTCTTTGGAAGTCATCGGTTCGTTTCCATCCTCGCAACGCTGCCGGGGCAATTCTCTCGGGTTTTTTCCGCCAGGTCGGGTTCTGCCTCCTGCCGAGGCCCAGGCCCCCGCCGCAGGCCTTGAAAAGCAGAAGGCGGCATGATAAACGTTTTCCCCGTGGTAAGCAAGCAAGGCGGACCAGCTTCTCGCGATTCCGGACCCGGCAAGGCCGGAGTGTTCACCGGCCCGTATTCTGCCTTGACCCAGGCGTTGGCCCTGCTGCCTCTGGTGGTGTTCTACGAGGCGGCCATTCCGTTCACGACGCTTCGCAGCGGATGGTACCACCGGATCGACGCCTGGTCGCAGGCCGCTCTGGCCGAGATCGGTCTCACGGCCTACTACCTGCCCGGGGTGCTGGTCCTGGCGGTGCTGGTGGCGATTCATCTCTGGCGCAGGGAAGCCTGGAACGTGCGGGCGGGTGACCTGTGGCGGCTGTGGGGAGAGTCGCTGTTGTGGACGGTTCCGCTGCTTGTCCTCTATCTCCTGTTCACTCTGCCGGTGCACCGCTTCCTGGCGGCGGCGCTGGGCATCTTTCCCCAGGGGCCGACCGACCTGTTCAGCAACCTGGTGCTTGCCGTCGGGGCCGGCCTCTTCGAGGAATTCCTCTTTCGACTGGCGTTCCTGTCGCTGTTCCTCTTCCTGCTGCAGAAACTCTTCCGTGTGCCTCTGAGCGCGGCGCAGGTCATTGCCGTCTGCGTCGTGGCCGCAGTGTTCGCGGCAGCGCATCACCTCGGATCGGGCCCCACGGTTTACGATCCCGTGGCCTTCCTTTTTCGCGTGGCCGCGGGAATCTACCTCGGCAGCGTCTTCATTGTGCGCGGCTTCGCCACGGCGGCGATCGTCCACGCGACCTTCAACGTGCTCTATGCCGTGATCGCGATGCTCTGACCGACCGCGGTTTCTCCGGGGCGGGGCGGAACGCGGCGGTGGGGC
>CAZGEE010000192.1:0-4543 GCA_964525035.1 uncultured Anaerolineales bacterium | reverse complement strand
TCGGGCGTCAGGTCGTAGGTGACGCTGTAGACCTCGCCGTCGAACTCGGTGTTCACTCGGTAGCCGCTGTTGTGGAAGATGTTGAGCATGGCCCGGTTCGAGGGGAGGACCTTGGCGTAGAAGCGTTTCACGCCGCGCTGTCGGGCGATCTGCGTGAGGTACCGGAGCAGGAACGTGCCCATGCCCTTCTGCTGCCACTCGTCCTGGACGATAAAGGCCACCTCCGCGGCCTGGGTCTTGGGGTCGAGGTAGTACTCGGCCAGGGCGACGATCTCCTCGCCGGATGGGCCGGGCACCACGCCCACGATGGCCAGGTTGTTCCGGTAGTCGATGTTGGTCAGCTTCTGTATGTTGCGGTGGTGAAACGTCATCGTGTAGGTGAAGTACCGCGTGTGCACGGACTGGGAGCTGAGCGAGTAGAGCATGTCGGCCAGGGCGGACTCGTCGGGCGGCCTCACGGGGCGGAAGAAGATCTCCGTACCGTCCCGCAGCGTGTCGTGCCGTTCGAGCTCGGCCGGGTAGCGCATTTCCTCCCACGGCATCTCGATCTGGTCCTCCTGGACGTAGTTTTGGCTCTTGGCGGCCTGGAGGAGCTGCTTGCGGAACTTCGGGTGGGCCACGTTGATCAGCGCCATGGCCCGTTCGCGGATGCTTTTGCCGTGCAGGTAGGCAACGCCGTACTCGGTGACGACGTAGTGGACGTCTCCCCGCGTGGTGACGACACCGGCGCCTTCGGTCAGGTGGGCCACGATGCGCGAGACCTCTCCGTCGCGGGCGGTGCTGGGCATGGCGATGATGGCCTTTCCGCCGCGGCTGCGCGCCGAGCCGCGGATGAAGTCCACCTGTCCGCCGATGCCGCTGTAGAAGCGGTAGCCCAGCGAGTCGGCGCAGACCTGTCCGGTGAGGTCCACCTCGAGACCCAGGTTGATGCCGACCATCTTGTCGTGCTGGCTGATGACGTACGGGTCGTTGACGTACTCGGTGGGGCGGAATTCGAAGAACGGATTGTTGTCGACGTAGTCGTAGAGCCGCCTGGAGCCCATGCAGAAGCTGGCGATGACCTTGCCGTGGTTCAGGTTCTTCTTGCTGCAGGTGATGGCCCCGCATTCGATGAGGTCGATGATCCAGTCGCTGAACATTTCGGTGTGAACACCGAGGTCTCTCTTGTCGCGCAACGTTTCGGCGAGGGCCTGGGGGATGCGGCCGATGCCGCACTCGATCGTGCTGCCGTCCTCGACCAGGCCGGCCACGTTGCTGCCGATCGTGCGCAGGACGTCGTCGGGCTCCGGGACGGGCACCTCGATAACCGGCTCGTCGTGGGGCACCAGCATGTCGATCTTGTTGACGTGAATGAAGCTGTCGCCCAGGGTGCGCGGCATGTTGGCATTAACCTGGGCAATGACGAACTTGGCGTTCTCGGCGGCGGACTTGACGATGTCGACCGAGACGCCGAAGCTGCACAGGCCGCTCCGGTCCGGCGGCGTGACGCTGACGAGGGCCACGTCGATGGGCAGTCGGCCCGAGTCGAACTCCCGGGGGATGTCCGAGAGGAAGATCGGGGTGTAGTCGCCGATGCCCTGGTCGAGGGCGTGGCGCACGTTGTCCATGACGAAGAAGCAGTTCATCTTGAACCGGTCGCGGAACCGCTCGTCGGCGTACGGGGCGGACCCCATCGTCAGCAGGTGAATGATGTGGGCGTCGACGATGTGGCTTCCGTGCTCGGTCAGTGCGTTGACCAGTTGCTGGGGCTGGGCGCAGCCGGTGCCGATGAAGATGCTGTTGCCGGCCTTGATGAGCTTCATCGCGGCCGCGGGCGTGCCGATGCGCTCGCCGAACTTCTCGCGCCAATTAAACTCGCTCATGATCGCCCCCCGTCCTTTTCCTCGAGGATGATTCGTGCGTCCACGGCAATGGGGGTGGTGCCTTCCGGTCCCACCATGAACGGGTTGATGTCCATTTCCTGGATCTGGGGAAACTCGGTGACCAGTTGGCTCAGGCGTTGGAGCCCTTCGGCCACGGCGTCCACGTCCAGGGTGTCTTCCTCTCCGCTGCTGCGGAGTAGCTGAAACGCGCGGGTTCCCTCGAGCATTTCCTTGGCTTCGTCCCCCGTCAGCGGGGCCGGGTAGAACACCACGTCCTTGAGCGCCTCGACCAGCATGCCGCCCATGCCGAACATCATCAGGGGCCCGAAGTGTGGATCGCGGTTCATGCCCAGGATGACCTCGCGCCCGCTCTTGCACATTTGCTCGACCAGCACGCCGAGTATCTCCGCGTCCGGCTGCTTCTTCGGGATGCGGTACATCATCAGGTCGAACGCGTCCTCGACTTCCTGGGCACTGAACAGGTTCGTCTTGACGCCGCCGACCTCGGCCTTGTGCACGATGTCCGGGGACCAGATCTTCAGCACCACGGGAAACCCGAGCTGGTTGGCGATGCCGACCGCCTGATCCGCGGTCGTTGCCACCGAGCCCTGGGGCGTGACGAACCCGTAGGCCTCGAGGATTTCCTTGGCCTCGGTCTCGCCGACCTCCCGGAGCCGGCGCCGCTGGTGTCGCTCGACGATCCGCTCGACCTTGTGCCGATTGACCGGGAACAGCTTGACGACGCGTTTGGGCCGCTGCCGCCACTTGGCGTAGTTGGTCATCGCCCGGATCGTCGAGACCGCGCTTTCCGGCGAGTCGTACTGCGGAATGCTGTTCTCCTCGAGTACCCCGACGGCTTCGGTAATGCGCCCGGCGCCGAGGAAGCACGCCAGCACCGGCTTGCCCGGCTTCTCCCGGACCGCCCGGACCACGGCCTCGGCCGTCTCCCGGCACTCGGTCATCGCGTGCGGAGTCAGCATCACCAGGATCGTGTGGATGTTCTCGTCGTCCAGGGCCAGGCGCACGGCCAGCTCGAACCGCGAGGCCAGCGCGTCGCCCAGCAGGTCGATGGGGTTGTGAAGGTTCGCGTGGGCGGGCAGCGCCTCGGTAAGCTGCCGTTGGGTCTCCTCGGACAGTTCCGCGAGGGTCAGGCCCATGCGTTCGATGGCGTCGGCGGCCATGATGCTGGGCCCGCCCGCGTTGGCGATGACCGCCACGTTTGGGCCTTTCGGAACGGGCTGGCTGCAGAATGCCCGCGCATAGTCGAACTGGCGGCGGATGGACTCACAGCGAATGACGCCGGCCCGCTCGAAGATGCACTCGTAGGCCGTCTCCGTTCCCACCAGCCGGCCCGTGTGGGAGGACGCCGCCCGCGCGCCCGCGCCGGTCACGCCGGACTTCAGCAGGAGGATGGGTTTCTCGCGGCTGACGCGCTCGGCTTCGTGGATGAACGCGTCGCCGTCGCGGATCGTTTCGAGGTACCCGGCAATCACCTTCGTCTCCGGGTCCTCGTTAAAGGCCCGGATCAGGTCCAGCTCGTCGATGTCCGCCTTGTTGCCGATGCTCAGCAGCTTGCTGAACCCGATCGATCCGTCGCTCGCCATGTCGACGATGGCCGCGACGAGGGACCCCGACTGCGAGAAGTAGGCCACGCCGCCGGCCGGCGGGAGTTGCCCGCCGAACGACACGTTGAGCTTCTGCGAGGGCACCATCATGCCCAGGCAGTTCGGCCCGAGCATGCGCATCTCGCCGCGGCGGGCGATGCGCAGCACGGACTGCTCCAATTCCTTTCCCTGTCCGCCGATCTCCTTGAAGCCGGACGTGATCACGATGACCGACTTGACCCCGATGGCGGCACATTGTTCCATGACCTTGGGGACGGCCTTCGAGGGCACGACGATCACCACCAGGTCGGGCGCCTCGCCGATGGCCTTGAGGTCCTCGTGGCAGCGGAGTCCCTCGACCTCGTCGGCCTTGGGGTTCACGGGGTAGACGGTTCCCTCGTACCCTCCGCGGAGGAGGTTGACGAGGATCTCGTGGCCGACCTTGCCCTTTTCGCGGCTCGCGCCGACGATGGCGACCGACTTCGGGGTGAAGAAATCGTTCAGCGCCATGTGTGGTGGCCGTCCTTGTGGTCGGGCTCCGCCCGCGACGGCTAGAGCCCGTGGAACTTGAACACGTTCGCCTGGACCTTCTTCACGGTCGCTTCCAGGGCGGGGTCAACGGCTTCGTGCTGCTCGGCGTCGACCACCTGCGCCCGGTCCCGCATGCCGTCCCGCCAGTCGGTGCTTTCGAGCATGACGCCGCCTAGGCCCATCGCGCCGACGTCGCCGCGGTCCTCGCCGCACAGGGCGTTCCAGGCCAGGGCCCACGCCCGGGCCGCGTTCTCCGGATGGTATCCTCCGCCCCCGGTCGCCAGCACGGGCTTGTCGAAGCTCATCACGTGTCCGATGACCTCGGCGTAGACGTTGTTGGTCAGGCTCAGGTGCGTCAGCGGATCCCCCGACAGGCCGTCGGCCCCCAGTTCCATAACGAAGACGTCCGGATTGTACACCTCCATGAGCGGCAAGGCCAGAGTCCGGAAGGCCGACAGAAACGCCGCGTCGTACGTCCGCATCGGCAAAGGCACGTTGACCGCGTATCCTCGCCCCGGCCCCGCGCCGATCTCGTCCTCGAACCCC
>CAZGEE010000191.1:0-4547 GCA_964525035.1 uncultured Anaerolineales bacterium | reverse complement strand
CCTCGCCGGCGGCCCGGCCCATCTCGTGAGGGGCCAGCCAGCCCGCCAGCTTCTCCTCCAGGGCCTCCCGGTCGGGGAACCGGCACGGCGCACCGGCCTCCGAGACGCCCGGCCGCAGCCCGCCCGGACGCTGGTCCAGGTTCCGATGACAGATTTCGCAGAACTCCTGTTCGGGTTCCGCCGGGGCGAAGCAATGCGGGCAGACGCCCAGGTGTTTGCTGAGCCGGGGCGTTTCGGCGGCGTACATCCAGTCCTGGTGCGTCGTCGGTCCGCGCACCACGCTGTCGCGCCGCAACCGGCCCTTCTCCACCATTTTCAGCAGCGTGTAGAAGTCCACGCCGCGGTTGCTGGGGTTTCGCGCCTCGAGGTAGAACCAGGGCCCTTCGATTTCGCGGCCGGCCCGCCGGACGGCCTCGCTGTAGCTTGTCTTGCAGTGGGGACACCGGTCCACGTCGCGCTCGACGAGCCGGCCACAGTAGACGCAAGGCATCTCCCCTCGCGCCCACGAGGCTTCGGCGGCCTCCTCGTGGTCGTTTGCCGCGTCGGATCGTTCGTTGTCCACGCTCGCCTCCTTCGACCGCCTCCCCCGGACCGCTTGTGCCGGCCATTGTCCGCGGACCGTCTCGGACGCCAAGCGCTCCCGGGCCACCTCCGCCCGGGCCGACCCCGACAGCCTCGCCGGGTCCGCGCTACCGGGCTTGTCACGAAAAACGGGCGCGACCCGCCGCGGGGCCGCGCCCGTGTTGAACCCTCTCAGCCCGTCGCCGGGTTACTCCGCGGCATGTTCGAGAATGAACTCGGATGCCATCTCCGGCTCCAGGTCGAGCGCCCCGAGCACCGTGCCGATGGCGTCGCGGATATCGTCGTCCGACTCGGTTCCGACCCGCTTGACCAGGGCCGTCACGCTGGCGGTCTGCAGCCGGTTGCCTATGTGGCGGGCCACCTGCGCCACCGCGTCGAGCGCCGCGATCTGGATTTCCTTCTCCGTGTCCTCGTCGAGGGCGATCCCGGCCAGGTGCTGCTGAACTTCCTCGTCGGGCATCTGGACCAGGGCCTGCATGGCGGCCTGGGCCAGCTCACCGTTCTGCCCGGCCGCGGCGCTCAGGAGCGACGCCCGGGCCGCGCGGGCATCGAAGGCCAGGTCGGCCGTGGCAACGAACCGCAGCGCCTCGGCCGCCCGCAGGCTGATTCCCTTCGACGCCTCGGGCTCCAGGGCCAGCAACCCGGCCTCGGCCTGCAGCTCGTTGATCTTCTCGAGCACGGCGCCGAGGGCCGCGTCGCCCGGCACCTGGGCGATGTACTTCACGTTCTCCTGCAGGAAACTGAACGGCACCCGTTCGGCCTCGCCACCCAGGAGCACGATGGGCACCAGGGCCGTGCTGAAGTCCGTCCGCAGAAGCTGGATCACCTCGGTGTAGCCGACGTTCTCGACGTTGACCCCGAGCAGGACGGCGTCGATGCGGGCCATGCCGCGCGCCTCGCTCACGCCCTCGTTCCCGTTCGTGGCGTCTCCGACGTTCCATCCCTGCCGGCGGAACGCGCCCTTCAGGCGATTCAGCCGATCCTGATCGGCGTCGATAATCAGCACGCCCGGACCGGTTTCCAGGTTGACCGCCTCGGCCAGCACCGGCGTGACGCGGTCGGACCCGAGGAACGGCTTCTTCGGCTCCATCGACACGATGGCAAAGGCCGACCAGAAGCGGACCATGCGATCGGGATAAGCCAGCGCCCGGACCAGCGGGCTGCCCTCGGAACCGGCGGCCGCCAGAAAACTCTGGTTGGCCACGTCGTCGAGCGCCCGGATGGCCTGCAGGGCCACCATGACGTTGTCGTCCTCGAGCGCCCGGTCGAGCACGTCCAGCAGGTACTGCTGGCCGACCGCCCGACCCCAGAATTCGGTGGTGGGCATCGCGTCCGGCGCCCACGGATCGGCCGCGTCCCTGCCGAGGGCCACGAGGTCGGCCTTCATCTGCATCTGGATGCTCAGCCAGAGCGACACCAGTTCCAGGGCATCGGGATCGCACCCCAGGCCGTGCTGCGCCGCGCGGGCGGCCATGATCTCGTTGACGATCCGCGTCGGAGCCGCCTTGTAGCCCAGCCCCGACCCGGGGACCCAGCCCCAGACGTCGGTGACGGCCCGGTCGGCGTCCTTGACCACGGAGATGCGGTCGTAGTAGAGCGATTCGGCCAGGTCGTAATACAGCCGTTTCGCCGAGGTCGAAAGCACCTGCTCCCCGCCGATCTTCACGATGGCCTCGCGGGCGGCGTCCTTTACGGGATCGCTCGCCTCGGGCGACTCCACGAGGGCCTTCAGGCCGGGCAGCGCCATCTTGTAGCCGAGGTCGCCAAGCAGGTCGATGACCTCCAGCTTCAGCGTGTCGTCCGGCGTCTGGAGGGCCACCACCAGCGGATAGACCCCCGGGCGATCGATCGCCAGCAGGGCGCGCTTGATGTCGTCGTACAGATCGGCCTCGTCCTCCGCCGCGAGAAGCCCCAGCGCGTAGGGCACGACGTACTCGCCGGAGTACTTCAGCTCGCGAAGGCCCAACTGGTACGCACGCTCGTTCTTGCCGATGCGGTGTAACTGCGCCAGGATGCGCGTGCCGTCCTTGCGCTTGATTATGACGCCGCGGTCTGAAATCGTGATCAGCTTCTGGGCGGCATCGGCCAGCTCGGGGGAGTCCGCGGCGGCCATCTCGAAGAGCAGGGCCTCGCCGGCGTCCGGGTGCTCGACCAACTGGAGCAGCACCGTCGGTTCCGGGTCGGCGGCGAGCACGCGCTCGGCGAAATCGGCGGCGAGATCGAGCCGGGCGATCCGGTAGTAGTGCACCATCTGCTGGAAGTTCTCCTGCAACTGCAGGGGAACCTCCTCGGCGGGAAAGCCCATGGCCCCCTCGGCGGGGACCTCGGCCTCGGCCGGGGCGTCGGCGCCTTCGGCCGCCTCCTCCTGCGCCTGCGTCACGCCGCCCGGTATCATCACCGTTGCAATCGCCAGTAACAGACTCGCTGCCGCAGCCCACTGCCCGAGGCTGGAGACCATGGATATCTCCTTCCATGAAAACGCTTGTCAACAACCGTCCGACGCGGAGCGGTGTGCTTCGCGGGGGACCCTGTGGTCATCCTTCCATCCGTGCCCGGCCCGGAGGCCGACACACACCCTATGGGTGGGACCCGCGGCTCCCTTACTTTTCCTTGGCGCCGCCGCCCGTAGGAACAATAGCGGTTCGGCTCCGAGACATTCGGAAGGCCCCTTGTTGACCTTAAGCTAAGCTCGAACAAGCTCTTGGAGCGAGCGATTATAGGGGGTCCCCTTGGGGTGTCA
Source organism: uncultured Anaerolineales bacterium (assembly GCA_964525035.1). Taxonomy (GTDB): domain Bacteria; phylum Planctomycetota; class Phycisphaerae; order FEN-1346; family JAACEH01; genus CAZGEE01. The sequence continues at coordinate 1,225 of CAZGEE010000191.1, read as the reverse complement.
ACAAAAAATAGGCGCCCGTCAAACGCCCCCTCGAGCACCCCGCCGCGCGCGGCGTCTCCGACCGCGGGCACAGATTTTCGTCATGCGGCGCCTTGCATGCCGTCGGCGCGCACTATAGGATAAGGCTTTCTCCGGTCGTCGTCCGGCGTCACCGACTCATCGGATGGAACTTCGCTCATGTCAAAGCAGCGAAACAAGCCCTGGCACGGGCGGTTCGAGCACGATACCGAACCCAGCGTGGAACAGTTCGTCGAATCGATTTCTTTCGACCGGCGACTGGCGAAGTACGACCTGGCCGGGTCCCTCGCCCACGCGCGAATGCTCCGCGAGGCGGGGCTCCTGTCGGCCCGGGAGCACGCGGCGATCCGCACCGCGCTCGAGGAGATCGACCGCGAGATCGAGGCCGGCGAGTTCGCGTTCGACGTGGGCCTCGAAGACATCCACATGAACATCGAGGCCGCGCTGATCGACCGTGCCGGCGAGGCGGGCAAGAAGCTGCACGCGGCGCGCAGCCGGAACGACCAGGTGGCGCTGGACCTGCGCCTGTGGGCACGGGACGAGTGCGACCGGCTGGCCGAGGGGATCAAGCGGCTCCAGTCGGCGCTGGTCGACCAGGCCGGGGCCCACGACGAGGTCTTGCTGCCGGCCTACACGCACCTTCAGCCGGCCCAGCCGGTCCTGCTGTCGCACGTCCTGCTGGCCACCGTGGAAGAGCTGGCGCGCGACCTCGGCCGACTGTCCGACACGCGGAAACGGGTCAACGTGCTGCCGCTCGGCGCCGGGGCCGTGGCCGGGACCACCCTGCCGATCGATCGCCGGCGGGTTGCGAAACTGCTGGGATTCGAGCAGGTGGCCCGGAACTCGATCGACGCCACGAGCGACCGCGACTTCGCCCTCGAGCTGGCCTTCGACCTGGCGATGATCGCGCAGCACCTGTCGCGCTGGGCCGAGGACTGGATCCTCTGGAGCACCGACGCGATGGGGTTCTTCGAGATCTCCGACGCCTACTCGACGGGCTCGAGCATGATGCCGCAGAAGCGGAACCCGGACTGCCTGGAGCTCATCCGCGGCAAGACCGCACGCGTCGTCGGCGACCTGACGGCGCTGCTGGTGCTCGTGAAGGGCCAGCCGCACGCGTACAACCGCGACATGCAGGAGGACAAGCCGGCGCTGTTCGATGCCGCGGACACGGTGCGCGGCTGCGTGGCCATGGCCGCGGAGATCG
>CAZGEE010000190.1:3231-4600 GCA_964525035.1 uncultured Anaerolineales bacterium | reverse complement strand
TCGGCCCGGGTGGTCGGGGCGCTGGACCCGTTCGTCCAGGCGCTCGAGTACGTCAAGAGCGCCTTCATGGCCATCGCCATCTGCACGTTGGGCGCGCAGCTCGCCCGGGTGGCGCGCGGCGGTCGGGGCTACCCGGTGACCCTGAGCGTGGTCCTGCGGCTGCTGGCCGGGCCGGCCATCGCGCTCGGGGTGATCTACCTGCTCGGCATCGAGGGCCTGCCGGCGCAGGTGCTGCTCATCAGCAGTTGCACGCCGACGGCCGTCAATACGATGCTCCTGTGCCTGGAGTTCGACAACCACCCGGACTTCGCGGCCCGGGCGGTGTTCTACTCGACGTTGCTCTCGCCGGTGACGGTGGCGCTGACGATCTTCGTGGCGCGCAGCGACCTGTTGCCCGGCTTCGCGATGTAAAAGGAGATTCGAATCAGGTTAGGGTTCACTTTTTCAGGAGGAAAGCGATGATGGGGAATCGTGGTACCGAAGCCGGGCGGATCGGCATCGTTCTTTCGGCGGTCTTTCTTGCCGCCGCGACCTGCACGGGCGGTTGTTCACCCGGACAGAACGGGGAGCCCGCGGAGGATTCGTCCCGGGACACAGTGGCCGACGTCGGGAAGGATGTTGTCGGCGCACTGAACGCTTGTCACGACGGGGCTGGCCGTTATCCTCCGTCTCTCGAGGATCTTGTTCCGAACCACTTGGATGAGGTGCCACCGCCGGCCGGGGCGGGGTCGTCCTGGGAGTACCAGGTGGGCCCCGAGGGCGCCGAGTTCACGCTCAGTTACGACGGTCGCAAGAGCGGCGACCACCTGCACGCGTATGATTCGAAGACCCGGATGTGGTTCAAAAGTGCCAGGTAGAAGCGGGGGCAGGTTCATGAAACGGGTTGCTGCCGTTGCGCTGATCGTCATTGTGCTCGGACTGGCCGGCGGGTTTCTCGCGTACGTTCAATGGGGCTATGAGGGTCCCACGGAGTCGTACACCGTAGTCGGGAAGGGGCAAGCGCGGCTCGTCGAAGATGCCCGGGGCAACCCTGCCGTCGTGCGCAAGGACGAGATCATGACCTCGCCGGGATGGCTCGCACGGCTCACGGGGAAGGTCCGGCCTGTGGCAGTGTACGAGGAGGACCGAGGCAAAGTCCGCCGGTACGTCTGGAAACGGTCTTTGCCGCCCGACTGGGACGGGGACTTCGACCCGTAACCGCGGGGCCCGTGCCGCCGCCGGGGTGCCGCAGAACCGAGAGAGGAGACGAACCGTGCCTTCCGAAACCGTCGTGAGCATCGAGGGCCGCGCGTTCCGCATCAACGGTCGGCCGACCTACCCGGGCCGCACGTGGCGCGGGCACACGATCGAAGGCCTGCTGATGAACGCC
>CAZGEE010000190.1:0-3221 GCA_964525035.1 uncultured Anaerolineales bacterium | reverse complement strand
CACGTTCGACGACCTGAACCCGGAGACGCGCCGCCGGTGGGATTACCCCGACGGGCCGTGGGACCCCGAGCGGAACGTGCGCGAGCTTCTGGCCGCGATGCCCGCGTGGCGACGGCACGGGCTGCTGTCGATGACCGTCAACTTCCAGGGCGGCAACCCCCGAAGCTACCAGCACGACGACGCCCAGCCGTGGCACAACTCGACGTTCCGGGCCGACGGCTCGATGCGGCCCGAGTACCTCGACCGCATGGGCCGGGTTCTGGACCGGGCCGATGCGCTCGGCATGGCCCCGATCGTCGGCCTGTTCTACTTCGGCCAGGACGGCCGGCTCGAGGACGAGGCCGCGGTCGTCCGGGCCGCGGAGAACGCGACCGGCTGGCTCCTGGATCGCGGCTCGCGGCACGTCCTGGTCGAGATCGCCAACGAGATCAACATTCACTACAGCCACGCGATCATCGGGCCCGAACGGTGCCACGAGCTGATCGAGCTGGTTCAGCGCCGCAGCGCGGGGGGCGTCGATTCGCCGGCCGGGCGGCTGCTCGTGGGCGGCAGCATGAGCGGCGGCGCGATTCCGCCGGACGAACTCGTCGGCGCGAGCGACTTTCTCCTGCTGCACGGCAACGGGGTCCGCGAGCCCGACCGCATCCGCGAGATGGTCGAGACGTGTCGGCGCTCGAAGGCCTATCGCGATCAGCCGGTCCTGTTCAACGAGGACGACCATTACGACTTCGAGGCCGACGACAACAACATGACGGCCGCCGTGAGCCGGTACGCGAGCTGGGGCTACTTCGACTGGCGAAGGGACGGCGAGGGGTTCGACGAGGGCTACCAGAGCGTGCCGACGAACTGGGGCGTCAGCTCGGAGCGGAAGCGGGGCTTTTTCCGGCTGCTGGCGGCGATGACCGGCGCCGAGCCGCCCACCGAGCGGGCGTGACCCTGACGAGCCGGAGGGTCGGAGCAGGAGCGTCCCGATACCCACGACGAGGGCCGCCACGAGCACGGCTACCCCGGCCAGGACGAGCACGATCTTCCAGGGCACCCATTCGTCCGGGAAAACAAGTATCAGTATTTCAAGCAACGCGTCGAGCCAGTGGCCCATGTGAACGTCACATCTCCACGAAGTTCTTCAGCAGCTTCGGCCCGTCCGGCGTGAGAAAGCTCTCGGGGTGGAACTGGACGCCGTAGAGCGGGAACTCGCGGTGGCGGATGCCCATGATCTCGCCCTCCTCGGTCCGGGCGGTCACCTCGAACACCTCGGGCAGCGTGTCGGGCACGATGACGAGACTGTGGTAGCGCGTGGCCTCGAGCGGGTTGGTGAGGCCCCGGAACACGTCCTCGCCGTTGTGGCGGATGAGCGAGGTCTTCCCGTGCATCATCCGCCAGTTCCGGTCCACCTTGGCTCCGTAGGCGAAGCCGATGCACTGGTGGCCCAGGCAGACGCCGAGAACGGGAATCCGTCCGGCGAAGTGGCGGATGGCCTCGTTGGAGATCCCGCCGTCGAGCGGCGTGCCGGGACCCGGCGAGACGATCAGGTGCGTGGGGCGGTACTGGTCGAGCTGCTCCAGGGTGGCCTTGTCGTTTCGCACCACCTGCATGGGCCGGTCCGGATCGAGCTCGCCGATCCGCTGGACCAGGTTGTAGGTGAAGCTGTCATAGTTGTCGATGATGACGATCATAGGCTTCGGGCTCCCGGGCTCTCTGAGCCGATCTCCGGCTTGGACAAAAGCAGATAGCCCTCGCTTTCCAGGCATAACAGGGTCGCCGGCTCGACGGCCCCTTTGCTTACCTTGTGGTCGCTTTGTGCATCATCGGGCGGTCACGAGCGGCTTAGCGTATCATCAGCCCCGTTTTGTGAGACGCAAAAAGCTTTGTGGCGCATGCATGATCCTCAAAGGATTGGTCGGCCCTCGGCGATGTTCAGCAACTCCGCGAACGCCAAAATGGCCGGGCGCCGACCGGCACTGCTTCTGATTTCCTGCAGCAGCCCGCCATCCCGCGCCAGCCGCACGATTCGGCTCGCGGTCGGCTTGGGGATGTCTGCAGTGGCTATGAAATCGGGCGTCTTGAAGATCGGCCGGTCAAAAAACCAATCGAGCGCCCGCACAGCGTATTGCGAATGCGTTTTCTCGGCGATCCAATCCTTCCTGAGACGGTACAGTTCGAGAATAGCTTTGGCCTTGTTCTCGTTATCCTTCGCCTGTTCGATTAGCGCCTTCAGGAAAAACGCACACCAGCCCGTCCAGTCGCCGTCCCGGGAGACCGCAAGCAGTCGCTCGTAGTATTCGTCGCGCCAGGCTTCCAGGTAGCCGCTCACGAAGAAGTTCGGGCTGGACAACAACTTCTGGTCCACGAGGAACAGCGGCACCAACAGCCTGCCCAGCCGGCCGTTGCCATCGAGGAACGGGTGGATCGATTCAAACTCCGCGTGCAGAATGGCCAGTTGGACAAGCCTGTCGTTCGCCTCCCCATGAAGGTGCTTTTCCCATGCCGCCATCAGATCCGGCACGCGATGGGCATCGGGCGGAACGAATCTGGCGGTCTCCGCCGTGCACCCCGGAGGCCCGATCCAGTTCGCAAGACGCCGGAACTTCCCCGGCATCCTATTCTCGCCCCGAACGCCGCCCATCAGGACCCGGTGCGTGCTTCGCACAAGGCGACCGTTCAGCGGGAGCCGTTCCAGCTCCCTTACAGCATAACGCAGTGCTTGTCGGTAGTTCAGTACTTCCCGAATGTCTTTCTGTTTCTCTCCCGTCGCGGTTTCTTCTGCCGCCTCGAACTCCAGAATTTCCCCCAGCGTTGCCTGCGTGCCCTCGATGCGGCTCGACAGAACGGCTTCCTGCGATGTTAGCGGAGAAAGCAATACATGAGCGTTCGGAATTCCCTGCAGCACACCGTCATACCGGGCCACCGCCGCGTTCGCCGGACCGATCAGTGGCAGCAACCGTGGCCAATCCAGCGCCGTGGGTGGAAACTTTCCTTCATGATACCTCACTGCGCCCATAGCAGGCCCTTCCTGCAGACAACATTGCCGACCCCCGGTACTGTGAAACCGTCAATGAAGGGGCATGCATGATCAAGACGCGCTTGCAACGAGCTCTGCCGACTTCTCCACTTACGGTTCTTCAGTTCACTGGAATCATAGGCCGCGCCGGGCGGCCTGTCAATCACGGGGTGGCCGCTCTCGTGTTGACACGGGCTGGGGGCGGCGGCACAATGCACCG
>CAZGEE010000189.1:0-4604 GCA_964525035.1 uncultured Anaerolineales bacterium | reverse complement strand
CGGGCCCGAGGAGGTCGGATGAACGTTCAGCAGGAAATTGCGCGGCGGGTCCGCCGGGCCATCGATGCGAGCTTTCCCGAGGCCTCGGGGGCACCCGACCTCGTGGCGCCCGCCCAGAACGAGCAATTCGGCGATTACCAGGCGAACTGTGCCATGCAACTCGCCTCGCGGCTCGGGCGCAAACCGCGCGACGTCGCCGGAACCCTGGCCGAAGCCATCGACCGAGGCGACATGCTGGCGGAGCCTCAGATCGCCGGCCCGGGATTCGTCAACTTCCGTCTCGAACGGATGTTTATGGAGGACCGCTTGCGCGCGGCCGCGGAGGACGACCGCGTCGGCGTGCCCGCGGCGGAGCATCCGCGCACCATTGTCGTGGATTTCAGTTCGCCCAATACCTGTAAGCCGATGCACGTGGGTCACATTCGGAGCACGGTCATCGGCGACGCGATCCGGCGGCTTCTTCGATTCCTGGGCCATCACGTCGTCGCGGACAACCACCTGGGCGACTGGGGCACGCAGTTCGGCCTCCTGATCGCCGGATTCCGGCGATTCGGCAACGAGGTACCCGAAACCACCGACCCGCTGGAGCGGCTGGTGGCGGTCTACAAGAGAGCCGGCGAAACGGCCGAGGCGGACGAGGCGTTCCGCGAGGAGGCCCGGCGCGAACTGGGCAAGCTGCAGGCGGGAGACGAGGAAAACCTTGCCAAGTGGCGGACCTTCAACCAGTGGAGCTGGGAGCATTTCAAGACCGTCTATGAGCGCCTGGACGTGCACTTCGACGAGGTGCTCGGCGAGAGCTTCTACAATGACCGGCTCGCCGCCGTCGTCGAGGAACTCCGCGAGAAAGGCATTGCCCGGGAAAGCGAGGGAGCCGTCTGCATCTTCTGGGAAGACGACCGCCTGTCGCCCATGCTGGTTCAGAAGCGCGACGGGGCCTTTCTCTACGCAACCACGGACCTGGCCACGCTGAAATACCGCGAGGAGCGATGGAAACCGGGCGAGATCGTCTACGTGACGGACGCTCGTCAGCAATTGCACTTCCAGCAACTGTTCAGCGCGGCGGACCGCTGGGGGGTGGCTCGCGGGACGGAGTTGAAGCACGTCTGGTTCGGCACCATCCTCGGGCCCGACGGCCGCCCCTTCAAGACGCGGAGCGGGGAACTGGTGCCGCTCCAGCACGTGCTCGACGAGGCCGAAAACCGGGCCCTCGCGATCGTGCGGGAGAAGAATTCCACCCTGTCGGACGAGCGGATGCGGGAGATCGCCCGCGTGGTCGGCCTCGGGGCCATCAAGTACGCCGACCTGTCCCAGAACCGGCAGAGCGATTTCGTCTTCGACTGGGACAGGATGCTCGCCATGCAGGGCAACACCGCGCCGTATCTGCAATATGCCTATGCCCGAATTCGCAGTATCTTCCGCAAGGGACGGGACGAGGCGGGAAACCTCAACGGGGCATCGCCGACCCTGACCGAGCCGGCGGAGCGGGCCCTCGGCCTCAAGCTGCTCCGCTTCCCGGAAACCATCGCGGCGGCGGAGAATGATTACCGCCTGAACCTCATCTGCACCTACCTCTACGAACTCAGTTCGGTGTTCACCACGTTCTACGAATCGTGCCCCGTGTTGCGGAGCGCGCCCGCCGTCCGCGCCGGCCGGCTTGCCCTGTGCGACCTCACCGCCACGGTGCTCCGAACAGGGCTGGGCCTGTTGGGCATCCAGGTCACCGAACGCATGTAATCCCCGGGAACGCGCATGGCGCTCCGCGTGCTGGAGATCTTTCGAAGCATCCAGGGCGAGTCGACCCGCGCGGGCCGCCCCTGCGCGTTCGTCCGGCTGGCCGGGTGTCCGCTGGCATGCAGCTACTGTGACACGCCCGAGGCGCGGGACCAGGCCGCCGGATCCGACCTTGAGCTCGACAAAGTCTGCGAGCAATTGCGGCGGCTTTCGCTCCCACTGGTCGAGATCACCGGCGGAGAGCCGCTCGCGCAGCGGGACCGCGTCGAGCGGCTGGCTCGTTGCCTGCTGGATGCCGGGCACACGGTTATGCTTGAGACCAGCGGCTGCTTCCCCCTGGCGGGTCTGGACGCCCGGCTGGAGGTGGTCATGGACGTCAAGACGCCCGGCAGCGGCATGGCCGAACACCTCTGCAAAGAGAACCTCGGGTGGTTGGACTCCAACGACGAGGTGAAATGCGTCATCACGAACCGGGCCGACTACGACTGGACCCGCGCGTTTCTGGCCGAGCATGCGCTCCCGAGCGTGCGTGCGGTGCACCTCAGCCCTGCCTGGGGTCGCTGTGAGCCTGCGCAGCTCGCCGGCTGGCTGCGGGTCGATCCGCCGACCCGCCGGGTTCGCCTGACCCTGCAACTTCACAGGCTGCTCGGCGTTCCATAGCCGACCGGCAGACCGCCCGGCGCGAAGACGCGTGAATTCTATTTGACCGCGGCGCCGCCGCGAATAGAATCGAAGGGCGCCGGTGGGAGGAACGTCATGGAAGTGGAAATGCAACTCACGCGAATCCTCATCAACGAGGGGGCGGACGCCCAGCTCATCGTGGTGAAGGAGAAGGACGGCTTTCGCCAGTTCCCGATCAGCATCGGTTTCTTCGAGGCGGCCGCAATCGATCGCCGGCTCAAGGACGTCCCGATCCCCCGGCCCATGACCCATGAACTGCTGGAGAACGTGGTCGAGCACCTCGGCGGCCGGCTCGTCCGGGTGGTCATCGCGGATCTGGCTCACGGAACGTTCATCGGGAAGCTGATTCTCGAGCAGAACGGCCGCGAGGTCGAGGTGGACTGTCGGCCGAGCGACGCCATCGCCCTGGCCGTGGGGGACGGCGTTCCGATTTTCTGCGAGGAGAAGGTTCTCCGGGCCGCGGCCGTACCCCCCGAGTAGGACGCGTGACGGGTCGGCAGCCGGTCGGCATTTTGGGTGTGCGAGGGCCGAGGCCTTTTTCGGCGGGGTCTCCGCGCGGGGCGCCTCCCTCCGGTTGTCGCGTCCGCCGGCTTCTCCTATAATCCGGCCAACCACGATACAATGCCCGGACCGATAATGGACGGATCGTATGAGCTGGAAGCGTGTTCTCTGCCTCTACCCCTACTCGCCGGATAAAAAGAGCGAGCAGCTGTACGGGGGCATGGCCTTCATCAACCCGATCGGCCTTGAAGTCGTGGCCACGGCCGCGGCGCGGCACGCCGAGGTCATGCTCGTGGACCTTCGGCTGGAGAAGCAACCGCTGGACGCTCTGCTTCGCGCGTTTCGCCCGGACCTGATCGCCGTCAGCATCAACTGGGGCCGCGACGAGTACGTGGACCGGGTCGTCCACTCCCTGCCGCGCGAGGTGACGCTTCTGGTCGGCGGCATCGATCCCACGTTGCACCCGGAGGCCTATTTCGAATGCTACCCGGAGCTCGATCACCTCGTGTTCGGCTACGGAGAGCAGGCCACGGGCCAACTCCTGGCGTGCGGCCGCCCGGACGAGATTCGCGGCCTGTGGTATCGCCGCCGCGAAACCTCTTACCCGCCTTCGATCCGGCGGAGCGCAACCGGGAGGCCCGGCGACGGCGAGATCGTCCGCAACTCGGGGCGGTACGACGTGGACGTCCGCAACTTTCACGTCAACCGGAGCGTCCGTCGCTATAACTACCCTTTTCTGAATCTCAAGGGCGACAACGTCGCGACCAGCATCGGGTGCCCCATGGTGTGCGCCTTCTGCGGGTGGCGAACGAACATCTACGGCGAAGCGCAGAACTGGATTCCCCGGGAGCCGGAGGACGTGGTCGACGAAATCGCGGAGACCGACGCCGACGTGGTGCACATCGTGGACGCCAACTTCGCGCACGATACGAAGCGGGTGGAGGCCATTTGCGATCTCCTCATCGAGCGGGACATCCGACGCCTGCTGGCGTGCGAAATCCGCGTGAACGCCCTGGCCTACGATGCGGCGCTGGTGCGGAAGATGGAGCGGGCCGGGTTCTTCATGTTCATGATCGGCATCGAGTCGTACGACGACGCCATCCTCAAGCGGATGCGCAAAGGATACACGGTGAAAATGTGCCGGCGGGCATTCGCGCACCTCCGCCGGACGCATATCGTCACGCTGGGGAACTTCATCATCGGCATGCCCGGCGAGACGGAAGAGAACATGCTCTACGTGGCCGACTACGCCGGGGAACTCGGCCTCGACTTCATCAGCCCGAACAAGCTCTACGCCTACCCGAGTTCGGCTTTCCGAGAGTGGATCGAGGAGCATCCCGGCTACCGGATCGAGGGGCGGCGGGGCTACGTCGTGAGCGACCGGACCCCGCTGAAACGGCTCCGGCAGATCCAGCGGAAAATCTATTTCCGGTTCTTCACCCCGGCCCACGTGTGGCATTTCTACCGAAAGGCCCTGAACCACCCAATGGTCCGGAAGATCGGCTCCGAGCGGGTCAAGCGCGCCATGCTCCGGACACTGTACAACCACGTGGCCGACCCCAACTTCCGAAGGCGGCTGTTCAGGAAACTCCTCGGCCGGTTCGACAAGAAGCGCCGGCGGCGCCGTGCGGCCGCGCTGTAAACCGCCCCGCCGCTTTCCGGCCGGCTTGCGCAGCCCCCTTGCGTCCGGG
>CAZGEE010000188.1:0-4620 GCA_964525035.1 uncultured Anaerolineales bacterium | reverse complement strand
GTTCGAGGGTCTTTCCGCGGCCCCGGATTACGACGTACTTCGGCTCGAAGCCCTTCTCCACGTCAACGCCGAGGTCCTGTTTCGGCAGGTCCCGCACGTGGCCCATGGAGGCGAGGACCTTATAATCGCCTCCGAGGTATCGCTCGATGGTCCGGGCCTTCGCGGGAGATTCGACGACGACGAGCGATTTCGCCATGCAGCCACCCTTTCTGCGGAAACGACGAAGGCGGAGGGCCGACCTGTGCCGTCCCTTCCGCCTGCACGGGTCACCCCATTAACCGCGAAACGGGTCGGCCTGTCAAGTGGCAATCCCGTGAAGGGCGGAAGGCAGGCCGACGGCCGTTTTTCGTTGAATTGGACGGGTGCGGCCGCTAGAGTATCCGCCCCGTAAGCATGCCGGAATTCCGGTGATCTGGCTCAAGAGGAGAAGAAGATGGCGCTGCGGTATTTCCGCAAACATAAGAAAATCGGCCATGTCCTGTTGCTCGCGGCCCTGTTTGCCATGGTGACCTTCGGATCGCTGGGGACGGTCCTCTGGAGGATTGCGCGCCGGCCGGAGAACCCCGTCGTCTATCGGGTTTACGGAAAGGACGTCACCCGGCGCCAGCACCTGCGCGTCGGGGCCGATCTCGCCGGTGCGGCGGGCTATCAGCGCGTCGTGAGTGCCTATGCTCAGTGGCTCGCCAGAGCGACCGCCCCGGAGGATCGGGCCGAGGCCATGCGGAAGGTTCGGGTGTTGACCCGCCACAGCACGCCCTTGCCGTTGAGGTACCAGGAGGCGGCGGACAGCGAAGAGGGGCCCGGCCCGCGTGACGAGGTCATCAAGGCCACGGTTATCCTGCTTAAGGAGGCCGAGAGGGCCGGGGTCGAGGTCAGCGAGGAGGCGGTCCGCCGGTACCTCGGTGAGTGGAGCGCTGCCGGTGTGGAAGGTGACCTTGTCACGTTGATACTCCGCGACGCGTTTCCCAGCCGGAATCGCGACCAGAGCATGCGGTGGCTGATGGAGTCGCTGCGGCAGGAGATGACCCTCTCGATCTACCTCGAATCGATGGCCGGCGGCTCGAAGGTCCTGCGCGAGGAGGTGGAGGACGAGTTCCGGCGGATCAGCCCGCGTGTGAAGATCGGGAAAGTCGCGTTTCGGGCAGCGGACTTCCTCGATGAAGTGAACGAGCCGACGGACGACCAGTTGCGCGAGCAATTCGAGGCCTACAAGGCCGTTTCGGCAGGGCCGGGGCCGGACAACCCTCACGGGTTCGGATACCGGATTCCTGATCGGGTGAGGTTCGGTTATCTCAAGGCCTCGATGGAAGTGGCGACCGCCGAGGTGGAAGTGACTGAGGAGGAGATCAAGAGCTACTACGAGAGGGTCAAGGACCCTTGGTTCGTGGTCGAGGAAGAGGAAGCGGAAGAGTCCGTCCGCGAAGTGGAAAGCGGCAACGGCGGCCCCGCAGCCGCGGAAGAGGCACGGCCTGGGAGCCCCGAGACCCCTTCCGAAGACGATACCGGTGAAGAGTCTCCCGAAGGGGACGGGGACGCGGAAGAGAGCCGAACATTGAACGCGCCCGCCGCCGACCCGGAAGCCGAGACTGCCGACGCCGATGCAGAGACCGGCGAAGAGCCGGCTATGCCGGACGGAGAGGCCGCTGCGGACGGGGCTGAGATGGCGGTGCCGACGGACGAGGCCGATGAGTCCCCGCAGGCCGGGACCGAGAGCGGTCCGGCCGGGGCGGAGGAGGGTATTGAGGTCGGCCCGCTTGAACCGGAGAGCCTTGGGGACCCGGAGCAGCCGGAGAAACAGTTCCGGCCCTTCGAACAGGTGCGGGACGAGCTCGAGCGAGAAATCCGTGGAAACAAGGCGGCCGAGCTGTGTGAGCAGTGGGCCAAGGAAGCGATGGAGACCCTGATGCTCCGGCCCCGACTGGAATTGAGGCACGTGGCGGACGGCCGTCGGCTCACGCTTCACGAGTCGGACGGCTGGGTGTCGCGGGACGAGGCCGGCCAGGTGCCGGGACTGGGTTCGGCGTTCAAGCGCGAGGAGGCGGGCGACCGGATGCGCCGCGGGGGACGCATCGGATTCTCGGAGTTGGTCTTCAGTGTTGCCCCCCTGGTCGAGGAGCCGCGAGTCTACGTGGACCGCCCCTTCGGCCTGCTGGAGGACTCCGAGGGCAACCGGTACATCGTATCCATCACGGGCGTGAAGCCCAACCACGAGCCCGAGAGTCTTGACTCGGTTCGTGGCCGCGTGACGGAGGACCTGCGGAAAAAGGTCGCTTACGAAAGGGCACTGGCCCGTGCCGAGGAGGTGGCTGCCGAGGCCAAGGAGAAGGGGCTGTTGCGTGTCGCCGACCAGTGGGAACTCGAAGTGGAGGAGCCGGGCTCACCCATGGCGCGGCGCGTCGCCGAAAGCGGGGACGCCATTGCCGGGGCGGTGTTTGACGCCATTGACGCCGGCGAGCGGGTGGGCACTGTGGAGGACCCCGCGGAGTTCTCCGTGGCCGTCTTCCAGGTCAAAGAGGTCAAGCACTATTCACGGAAGGAGTACCTGGAGCGGCGTCCGGAGCTGGCGCAGCGCGCGTTGTGGCGCGGCCAGAGCGAACTGCTGGATGAGCTGATCGATCCGGAACGCGCGATCCGGCGGAGTAGACTGGAGATGACGGACCAGCCGATCCGCAAACAGGAGAAGGAAACCGAGGAAGAGCAGTAGCGGGCAGGGTCCCGACGCGGGGCGAGATGTGCGGCTCTTGACAACCGGGACGCGCCGGCTATAGTGAACTTCTGGGGCGTGGCCTTCCGGGGGCCTCGTGCCCACGCAGGGCAGGTAGCTCAGTCGGTAGAGCAACGGATTGAAAATCCGTGTGTCGCCGGTTCAATTCCGGCCCTGCCCACCAGAGAGAACGGCCCGGCGCCCGGCGCGCCGGGCCTTGCTTTTTCACGACCGGTCCGTCGCGCAATCCCCTCGAGCCGGCTGCATGGATAGGCCTTGACAGAGCGAGCCGCCGGAGTACATTCGACGGCAGGTCACCGGGAAAGGGTCGAACGCGTGAAGATCTGGAATGCTCTGCTGGATAAGGCGGTGCGCACGAACCCGGTGTTTGTGCTGACCCTCGGCCTGTGCCCGACCCTGGCCGTGACGACGAGCGTGAAGAATGCCCTGGCCATGTCGGGCGCGACCATGGCCGTGCTGCTGTGCTCGAACGTGCTGATCAGTCTTCTGAAGCGTTTCATCCCTCGCGAGGTCCGGATTGCCTGCTACATCGTCGTGATTGCCGGGTTCGTCACGATGGTCGAGATCGTGATGAAGGCCCTGTTGCCGCCGGAGGTCAACGCGGCGCTGGGCATCTTCATTCCGCTGATCGTGGTCAACTGTATCATCCTGGGTCGGGCGGAGGCGTTCGCCAGCCGGAACAGCGTGCTTGCCTCCATGGGCGACGCCCTGGGCATCGGGATCGGATTTGCCGGAGCGCTGACGCTGATCGGTTTCGTACGAGAAGTGGTGGGCAACGGAACGCTCTGGGGCTACGTGCTCTACGAGGACTACGTTCCGGCCACGCTGGCGGTGATGGCCCCCGGAGCATTTATCGTCATCGGGCTCCTGTTCGGCCTGTTCCACGCCATCGGTCACTACCGGGCTGCCCGGCGGATGGAGCAGCAGGAGCCGGTGACCGTGCAGACCTCCGCTGACATGGGCGGCACGGCGGATTCCAAGGCCGAAGGGGCCTGAAGGAGCGGGGCATGGACCTCGGCTACATGGAAATCGCGTTCGGGACGATCCTGATCTCGAACCTCGTGCTGGCGCGGTTCCTCGGCCTGTGCCCGTTCATCGGCGTCACCCGGCGGACCAGCGACGCCGTCGGCATGGGCTTCGCCGTCATGTTCGTGATGACCATGGCGACGTTCGTGACCTCGCTGCTCTTCAAGTTCGTCCTGAGCGAGCCGGGGCCGGACGGATTCAACCTCCTGGTGGCGGCCGGGATACTCGACCGGATGCCCGCCGGGGGACTGGTGCTCGTCCTCAAGACGGTGAGCTACATCCTCGTGATTGCCGTGCTCGTGCAGTTCGTCGAGATGGTGCTGCGCAAGAGCGTGCCGGTGCTTTACCGCGCCCTGGGCATCTATCTGCCGCTTATCACCACGAACTGCGCGGTGATGGGCATCGCTCTGCTCGGCACCACCGACTGGAAGTACCCGGAGCACCCCCTGTCGGTTGCCCAGACCACGTGGATGGGCTTCTGCGGCGGGGTCGGGTTCACGCTGGCGATGGTGCTGATGAGCGGGATCCGCGAGCGGCTCGCCGTCAGTAGCGTGCCGCGGGCCCTGCGGAACGTCCCCATCGCATTCATCGCCACGGGCCTGACGGCGCTGGCGTTCCTGGGATTCGGGAAGATGTTCGGAATCGAGCTCTGAGCGGGGACCTTACGCCGGATGCAAAGTGCGATTGCGACAGCTCGGGTGGGTGAGATGGCCATCGTGGCCTTGGAGTGGGGCTACGTCGTGGCGGCGACGTCGGTCTTGGGCGGCCTGGCGGTGCTGTTCGCCGTCGCGCTCGCGGTGGCGAACCGCGTGTTCCGCGTGCGCACGGATCGGCGCATCGAGCAGGTCGAGGACGCCCTGCCGGGAATC
>CAZGEE010000187.1:0-4624 GCA_964525035.1 uncultured Anaerolineales bacterium | reverse complement strand
CGGCGCCACCCTCTACGTTTCGCTGGAGCCGTGCTGCCACCATGGCAAGACGCCACCCTGCACCGAGGCGATCCTCGCGGCCGGCGTGGCCCGCGTCGTCGCCGCCGTCGAGGACCCGTTTCCGGAAGTCCGCGGCCGGGGAATCGCCCGCCTGCGCGAAGCCGACGTCGCCGCCGATGTGGGGCTCATGGAAACCGAGGCGCGGAGGCTCAACGCGCCGTACTTCAAGCGCCACGCCGTCGGCCGGCCCTACGTCATCGCCAAGTGGGCCCAGACCCTCGACGGACGGCTCGCCACCGCCGAGGGAGATTCCCGGTGGATCAGTTCGCCGGAAAGTCGGCGATGGGTCCACACGCTGCGCAGCCGTATGGACGCAATCCTCGTCGGGAGCGGCACCGCGCTGGCGGACGACCCGCTGCTGACCGCGCGGCCGGAGACGGGCTCGACGGATTTCGGGCGCCGCCCCGTGCGGGTGGTGCTGGACGGCCGCCTGAGACTGCCGCTCGAGTCGCAACTGGTCACCACGGCCCGCGAGGTGCCGCTGGTCGTCGCCACGCGGGCTCCCACCCCGAAAGACCGCGCCGCCCGGCTGCGGGAGCGGGGAGCCATCGTGCTGGAGCTTCCGCAGACCGAGGGCGGCGAATGCCGGCTCGGTGACCTTTTGAAGGAACTGGCCGATTGGGAGGTCACCAATCTCCTGGTGGAAGGCGGCCCGGCGGTGCTTTCGTCTTTCCTCGCCGAAGGGCACATCGACCGGCTGACCGTCTTCATCGCACCGAAGATCGTCGGGGGCGAACCGCGTTTCGTCGCTCCCGGGCCGGTCGGCGCGCGGGCCATGGCCGAGGCTCCTGCCTTGCTTCACCCCAGCGTCACTCGCATAGGACCGGACGCGCTGATCGAGGGCCTGCTCCACGACTACGGCCCGCCGGCCGCGAACGGGAGCGAGGCCGACCCCGCGGATTAGGCTCCCGCCAACGGTCAAGCATCCCATGCAGAATCCCCGAAGGCCGATCAACTCAACGGGACGAGACCGGACAATTTGTCCGCCTGTGAATCCTGCTCCAGAATCGAATCAAGGAAACGGAGGGAGGCCCTCGACGGAGCGCCCGGTCACTGCAACCCGCGGCTGCTCCGCCAGAGCTTGATGAGATGTTCGGCTCGACGGCGAGGGGTCAGGCTGTCGAGCATCGCCAGGTCCTGCCGGCTCAGCGAGGCCTCGAAGCGCGCCAGGGCCGCCGCCTGCCGCCGCAAGGCTTCCCGCCGGGCGCGGTCCATCTCGCGAAGTGCCTCGTAGCGTTCGACGAGCCGGGCCCGGTCGACCTCGTCGCCCGAATGGAGCCGGGAGTAGCGCGACAGCATCTCGCGGCGCTCCGCCGGTTCCATCTCGGACCACCGGAGGCGGTTCCGCCGCCATTGCTGCCGGTCCACCCGGAGCCCGGCGTCGGCGAGCACGTGGCGCGGACTCGACGGCGCGTCGTCAGGCCGGGCGAAGGCCCAGGGAACGAACTCGCTCGGGCGCCCCAGCCCGCGAGCGATTCCCGGCAAGAGCAGCAGCACCATGCCCACCAGCGCCACGCAGGCCGTGGTCACCCGGAACGCCAGAACGAAGATGTTGCGACGCTCACGCACCGGCCCCCTCCCTCCGCGAGGGGCCTTGCGTTTCCTCGAGCTCGTGGCCCAACTCCTGAATCTGCTCCACCTGGTCCATGTGCTCGAGCGTTTCAAGGTCCTTCAGAAAATCCAAGTAGAGAATGCATTCCCTCTCAGCCGGGGTCGGCACATCACCCAGCGGGCGGCTGGAGACGAAGATGCCGAACAGAAACACCGCCGCGGCCACCGAGGCCGCCACCCCGCTCACCATCCGCCTCAGCCTGGGCGAGCGGAGGAGCCGCCGCACGGGCCCGACACGGGCCTCCTCCCGGACGTACCCCACGATGCGGCCGGCACTGCCCCGGCGCACGATCGGCGCTTCCAGCTCATCCAGGAGATCCCAGGTTTCCTTGAGCTCTCGCAGGTATTGCCGACACCCCTTGCAGCGGTCGAGGTGCTCCTCCACGGCGCGGCGCGCCCGGCCGCCGAGCTCGCCGTCGAGGTATGCCGAGAGGCTCTCCCGAACCTTCTCGCAGATGGGTGTCCGCTGCTCGTCCTTCACCATGCTCTCCCCGAGCCGTTCTCGCGAGTCGGGGCCCGTCCGACCCCGGACGGAGCCCGCCTCATTCGGTTAAACCGTGGCCGGCCTTCAAGGAACCGCAAAAACCGCGCGGCAACCAGCCGGCGCGCACGCGGCCCGCGGCCTCGATCGCACCTGCCCTCTCATGTACTCGGCAAAAAGCTTGCGACGTGATTAGGTGACGCTGCTCAGGACACGGGGTGGCGGACCCGCCCGGTCCGGACGTAATAGCTCAGGTGGTCGCGGAGGTTGGTCCGCGCCCGGGCGAGCAGGCTCTTCACGGCCATGGTCGAGCACCCCATGACCGCGGCGATGTCCTCGTAGCTCATGTTCTCGAACTTGTTGAGGATCACCGCCACCTTCTGATTCTCGGGAAGCCGGTCGATGGCCTTTCGGACGCGCCGGCGGACCTCCGAAGTTTCCATGCCCTCGGAAGGCCGGGCGCTGCGCGTGTCCGCAACGTACTCGGAGGTCTTGCCCTCCTGGGTTTCTTCGCTGTCAAACGTGAGCGGGACGTTGATGGAACTCCGCCGGCTCCGGCTCCGCAGCGCGTTCAGGCTCATGTTGGCCGCGATCCGATAAAGCCACGTGGAGAACCGCGCCCGGGGCTGGTACCGATGCCGCGTACGGTAGACACGGAGAAACACTTCCTGGGCCAGGTCCTCGGCCTCGGCATCGTCCGCCACGAACCGATAAATCAGTGCGGTCACGCGCTGCTGGTGGCGATGCACGAGCTCCGTGAAAGCGCTTTCGTCGCCCTTCTTCAGAGCCAGCATCAACGCGACATCCGGGTCGACCGCGGCCCCCTGGAGTCCGAGGGCTTCATAAGTGGCGGCTGAGGCGGGCTTGCCCATGGAAGGTTCCTTATCGCCACCCGGCGGGATCCGTAAGGTCGCACCGCCCGTGCCGGGCACCATTGTTCTTACGAAACCGAAGAGGATATTGTGCTAAAAATCCCTCGAAGTTCCAACTCATTTCTGGCGGCTTTTTGCAATTCGGGGCGTGCCACGCCCTATCCATCCGGCCTGCGAACCCTTTTACGAGCTCCGCTCGGGGGAAAATCCGCCTTATTGCCCCCCGCTTCACAGCTATGGACGGCTCCGGCAACGTTCTATTCAGAAAGCCGTATCCCCGGCCCGCCGCCGGGCAAAGCGCGCGAAGCACCCATCAGCGCCGGTCAGGAACGTCGCTTCGCCTTTTGCTGTCGAGACCGCCCGCGAGGGGAACTCGCTTTCCCGGCGCGGCCCTTGCCGCGCCCCGAATCGCTCTCCTTCTTCACGATCAGCAGGTAGTTGAACCCGCGCAGGAAGTAGTTACCCTTGGCCGCCTCCCGGTGCCATCGTCCACGCCGCAGCTTGGCGTTGTGCCGCACCACGGCGACGATGTCCACCGGCCTGAAGTGCTTCCGCAGCAGGGCGAACATCTCGAACCCGATCGGGCAGAATGGTTTCTTCTTGCGGAACGAATCGCTGACGTAGACGGCCATGAATCGCCGGTTCTTCAGCACCCGGAAACTCTCGGCGAACACCTGCTCCATGGCCTCCCAATAGGCCGGCTCCCGAGCGTCGAGCTTCCCGATGCACCGCGGATCGCCGCTGTACTCCAAGTGGGTTGAGTACGGCGGATCGATGAAGACGAAATCAGCCTTGGCATCCTCGAGCGGCAGCTCCCGCGCGTCGACGTTGAAAATGTCGTCCCGCTGGGGATTGACGTCGTAGCCGAGCCCCTTTCGCCCGAGGTCGCGGGCAACGTCGAGCGTCGTCCCGCTTCCGGCCATGGGATCCACGACCAGGTCGTTCTCCCGGGTGTAACGCTGGAGCAGATTCCAGACCACGAACGACGGCGTGGCCCCCGGGTAGGACTTGTCGCCCTGCATGCCGGGCCCGTAGTGCTGGGACGGGTATTCCCACAGGGTGGTGGTCTGGAGTTTCAACGGGGGCTTCTTCGCCATGAGAGCCATCTCAAACCGAACCGGGGCCGTCTCATTTTAACGATCCCCGGCGGAGGAGCCAAGCCGAACGTCCCGCTCCGTAGCCTCGGCCGTCCGAAGGCCGACCTGTCGAGTCCGCCGCTTTCGCATTGCCCCAGCCGCCGGCGCGCGGTATATGATACCGAAGAGACCCAGGTTCCGGCTGCCCGCCGCAAGCGGCAGCCGCTCCCTCGGCGGAGCTGAGGCGGTGGTCATGGAGGATGTCCCTCAAACACCCGGTCCGGGAACGCGGCCCGAGGCCGCACCCAGCGTGCTCGCCGTGTGCCGCGAAGATCACCCTGTTGCGCAGCGGCTGACGGAGGAGCTCCGCCGCTCGGGAGCCTCGGTGGCGATCGTGCCGGACATCTACGAGGCCGCGGTGATGCTGGACGCCCTGATGCGCCGCAAGGCCGCGCGCGCCTCGCGTCGGCTGGCGCCGCGGGGCGTGGTGGAGGGGGAATCGACGCGACTGGCGCCGCTCGATC
>CAZGEE010000186.1:0-4631 GCA_964525035.1 uncultured Anaerolineales bacterium | reverse complement strand
GCGGGTCGTACGAGTTGCGAATCGCGGCCGCCACGGGGCCGGACCTCTACCGCGGGTCGATTACCGAGGTGCCTTTCTCGGTGGCCGCTCCGATTGAGGTGACGGCGACCCTGGACCGCGACTGGACCTATCCGAACGCACCGGAAACGACGGGCGGGCGGCACGGGTGTGAACTCAGGCTTTCTCTGGACGATCCGAACGGCAACGCGGAGTATGACGTCGCGGTAACGCCCGATCCGGCGGACGCGATCGGGGTCGAGCCGACGGGAAACCCGCTTCTTTGGCGGCTGAAGGGTGGACCGGCGAGCACTGCGCCCACAGGGCCCGTCGTGGTAAGCGTGACTGTTCAGGGGAGCGACGTCGGCGGCGCGGGGACGGCCGAGGCGGAGCTGGTGGTTCGCCCGCTCGGGGACGTGGATGGAAGCGGGAGCGTCAACCTGCTGGACAAGATCGAGATGAACGCGCGGCTGAACGGCATGCCGCTCGGCTACTCGGACCGTGCCCTCGATTTGACCGGCGACGGCTGGATCAACGTGCTGGACAAACTGCAGATGAACCGGGTCCTGAACGGCATCCCGGTGCCGTGAGGGGCGGCTCGCGCGTCCGTCGCGGCGCGTGGGCGGCAGCGAGGGCTTGTCGCGCGAGGTCCGGGCGTGACGGCCCGCGCGGGAACTTTTGCTCGGAAAAGAGAGTGCTGAATTTGACTCGACCGTAATCTTGTGTCATAGTTACTTTGGAGGAAGCGCGCGAGCGCCGTTCGAGTGATTGCTGAGTTGTGTGCGGGGATTGCGGTCCCGGGTGGGGCCGTGGTCCCCTTATTCTTTGCGCCCCAACGGCTTCGGGTGCCGACCTCCTGGGCGATCGTGCCTCGGCTGTGAACCGTCGGCGTGGCTGCCGACGGGTGCGAGGCTGATTCCGGGGGATGCTTTCCACCGCGTGGAAGGCATCCCCCTTCTTTTTTGGGGCAACTCGTCCCAGGGAGGGGGCCGGACATGCGAACCGGGCTGCGAATCGCACTGTGTGCCGTGGTGATTCCGGGGGTCGTGCTGGGCGCGTCGTGGGCTGCGCCGGCCGAGGAACCATCGATCGGCTGGGCGGTCCAGGACAGCGGTCCCGCGCCGCCGATTTCGGTGGCCTCGCGGATCGTCGATCCGGACGGCCTGTCGCTTTCGGCGACGGTGCTCTCGCAGGTGCCGACGTCGAGCTGGACCTACGGCTGTTCGGCCACCTCGGCCGGGATGATGTTCGGCTACTACGATCGGACGGGCTACTCGAACATGTACGCCGGCCCGGCGAACGGCGGCGTGGCCCCGTTGACGGACCTGGGCGGTCAATGCTCGATCATCGCCACCCGGAACGGATTCGACGGCCGCACGACCAGCGGTCACGTTGACGACTATTGGATCAGCTACGAGAGCACCGGTCCGGACCCCTTCGAGGGCAACTGGACGGAGCACGCCTGGGGCGGCTGCACCGCCGACTACATGGGCACCAACCAGTGGAAGTGGGACGTCGACGGCGACGGCAACCGCGAGCGGAACTCCGACGGCGCGACCACCTACTGGTACTATGACAGCGGCGCCCGGCTGTACGATTACGTGCCCCCGGCCGCCTACGGCGAGCCGCAGACGGCGCTTTGCCACGGCCTGAGGCTCTTCGCCGAGTCTCGCGGTTACTCGGTGCCGACCAACTACACCCAGCAGACCGACAACCTGTACTCCGACGGGTTCTCCTTCGACGATTACGCGGGGGAGATCGACGCGGGCTGCCCGGTCATGATCCACGTCGAAGGGCACTCGCTGGTCGGCGTGGGATACGACCCGGCCGACGACACGGTCTACCTGCACGACACCTGGGGAGACTACCTGGCGGAGATGCCCTGGGGCGGATCGTACTCCGGGATGGGGATGCAGGCCGTCTCGGTCATCCACGTCGTTCCGGAGCCGGCCACGCTGTCGCTTCTGGCCCTCGGTCTCGGGTGCCTCCTCGCGCGCCGCCGGGGCTGAGCCGCCGGGCGGTTGAGAGTTCCCGGGAGGGCCGCGTTCCTCATCCGCGCCCGTTTCGTCCGGACCCCGCACATGATCCAGCTGCGGGTCAGGCCGTGAAAACGATTCGAACTTCGTGTTGCCCGGATCCGAGCGGACCGCTGCGTGCAGCAGTGAAGGTTCGAACGGTGGGCTCATGAGCATGGCGACTCCGTGAGGGCGGCGCCGCACACGGTGCTGTGGTCATTGGTTGTTACCGGGACAGGAGCAAGGCGTTCAGGACGACGCTGATGATGAGGAAGCCGGCGAGGACGAAGACCACGATTTTCAGGACGGGCAGTTCCTCTTCTTCCTCCTCGGCCGGGCCCGAGACGGCGGCGTGGCGGCCGGAGTCGGAAAGCTGCTTGCCGGAGACCTCTTCGCCCTGTTCGAGCGCGGCGAGGCTGGCCTGCCCGCCGGAGTCGACGATCTGCCGCGCCAGGGCCGGGGGATTCCCTTCTCGGACGCTTTCGAGGTCCATCAGGAGGTTCTCGGTGGACTGGTAGCGGTCGGCGGGGTTCTTGGCCATCATGACCTCGATGGTCTCGCTGATGCCGGACGACAGTCGGGTGTTGATGTGGTCCGGCGGGGTCAGCGGGGCCGTCAGGTGCTTCTGCATGACCTGTTGCGGCTGGGGCGCGTCGAAGGGGACGCGGTTGGTCAGCATCTGGTAGAGGGTGGCGCCGAGGGAATAGATGTCGGCGCGGAAGTCGATGTTCGGGTCGCCGCGGATCTGCTCGGGCGCGATGTAGTAGGGTGTGCCGAAAGCCTTGCCGGCCTCGGCCGTGGCGGCGTCGGCGTCGGTGACCTGCCGGGCCAGGCCCATGTCGGCCAGCTTGGCCACCTTCTCCGGCGTGAGCATGATGTTTTTCGGCTTGACGTCGCGGTGGATGAATCCTCGGCTGTGGGCGTGGGCCAGGGCGCGAGCGATCTGGATGATGATCTCGAGGGCCTCGGCCTCGTCAAAGGCTTTCCCGCGTTCCCGCAGGATGTCGGCGACGGTGGTTCCTTCGACGTACTCCTGGACGAAGTAATTGACTCCCTTGTGCTCGCCCACGTCGTAGGCCTGGACGATGTTGTTGTGGCTCAGCGCCGCGGCGCTGCGGGCCTCCTTGACGAACCGCTCCCTGAAATCGCTGGTCGCCGCGACCTTCCTGTCCAGGATCTTCAGGGCGACGGTCCGGTCCATCGAGAGCTGGCGGGCCTTGTAGACCACGGCCTGGCTTCCGCGGCCGATTCGGCTGATGAACTCGTAGCCCGGGATGTCGATCCGGGGGGACTCGGCCGTGCTCTCGCCCTTCAGTTCGGCCAGGACCCGGCGGACCTGGTTCGGCGTGACCGCCTGTTGCTGCACCAGCACCTGGGCGAGGGTCTTGACGGGCGTGACGTCGGTGCGGTCTTGGACCGCTTCGCGCGCGCGCTGGCACTCTTCCTCGCTGGCCAGTCCATGCGAGATGAGGTAGTTGGTGAAACGGGACTCGCCGTCCTGGTCCATTCCTTCGCCATGCCCGATTGGGACGTGATCGCCGCCTGCAGAAACCCGAAACGCGAATATAGGCCCCCCCGGGAACCCCGTCAAGTGCAAAAGGGCCGCACCCGGCCGCCCGAGGTCGCCCGGCCGGAGGCCGGTGGACAGACCGTCCCAAGGGCCTTCCGCGCCTTGTTGCGACCCGGTCGGTTCCCCTGTTGCAACCGCTTGGCCGTGAGTGAATCCCCCCCGGCGTTGGCCCCGGATGCATTTCCTTTTCCGCATCTGCCGAACAGGGTTTTGACACCGCCCGATATGTCCCGTACATTATTCCCCGGGTCGGGAGCGGTGAGCAGGGCCTGGTGCCTTGTCCTCCGATTCCAGGCAGGGGCCGCCGCGACAGGCGCGCGGCGAGGGGGTTCTCGTAACACCTTCGGCCTCCGTGGACGGACCGGCTTGCGGAACATCATGCGGGTGAGGGAGAACGTGATGAAGTATATCGGCATCGACGTCGGCTCCGTGGCCGTCAAGACCGTGCGGCTCGACGACGAGTTCAACCTGCTCGACGAGCACTACCTGCGGCACCACGGTCGGCCGCTCGAGCGGGCACGGGAGATCCTGGAAGAGTTGACCGCCGAGATTCCTTCCGACGAGCTCGGCGGCGTCGCCGCCACGGGCGCCGGCGGAAAGGTCCTCGGCGAGGTCCTCGGCGTGCCGGTCATCAACGAGGTCGTCGCCCAGGCCGCCGCGACCGGGCGGTTCTACCCCGAGGTCCGCACGATCATCGAAATCGGCGGCGAGGACTCGAAGCTCGTCCTGATCGAGCCCGACGAAGGCACGGGGCGCGTCCGCATCGTGGACTTCGCGATGAACGCCCTGTGCGCGGCCGGGACGGGGAGCTTCCTCGACCAGCAGGCCTCGCGCCTGGGCATCGGCATCGAGGAGGAGTGGGGGCGCATGGCCCTCCAGAGCGAGCACCCGCCGCGGATCGCCGGCCGGTGCAGCGTCTTCGCCAAGAGCGACATGATCCACCTCCAGCAGGAAGGCTGCCCGGACTACGACATCGTGGCCGGGCTCTGTTTCGCCATGGCCCGGAACTTCAAGGCCGTCATCGGCAAGGGCAAGGAGTTCCACCCGGT
>CAZGEE010000185.1:0-4645 GCA_964525035.1 uncultured Anaerolineales bacterium | reverse complement strand
CCTTGACGCTCATCAGGCAGACCTCGGCGATCGACTTTCCGCCCACCAGGACGCACAGGGCCTCCGGCCGGAGCCGCTGACCCTCGCACATGGGACAGGTGCTGTAGCCGCGGTACCGCGCGATCATGACGCGGACGTGCACCTTGTACCGCTTGGTCTCCAGCCACCGGAAGAACCCGCGGATGCCGGGAAAGTCCTCGTCGCCCTCCCAGACGAGCCGCTTGTCCGCCTCGGAGAGGTCCTTGTAGGGCGCGTCGAGGTTGACGTGATGCGCACGGCACGCGCGCCGCAGCTCCCTCTGCAGGTGCGAGTAGGCCGGCGTGTTCCAGGGGGCGACGGCCCCCTGGGCCAACGACCGCATCGGGTCGGGAATGATCTTCGACTCGTCGAGCCCGCTGACCCGGCCGAACCCTTCGCACTCCGGGCACGCCCCCAGGGCCGAGTTGAAGCTGAACATCTCGGGCTTCGGCTCCATGAACTCGCGCCCGCACGATTCGCAGTTGAACCGGGTGTCCAGCGGCATCGGCTCCCCGCCGTCGAGCGGGCGAGCCGTGGCACGCCCGCCGCCCAGTTTGAAGGCCGTTTCCAGCGCCTCGGCCGCCCGGCTGCGGGCGTCGGCCCGGCGAGTGAACCGGTCGACCACGACCTCGAGTTCGGTGGAGTCGTCCGCGCGAGTCCCCGGCGACCGCCCCCGCTTCGCGACGTCCTCCAGGTGTACCTCATCGAGCCGCCGCACCTCTCCGGCGACCCGCACGCGCGTGAAGCCGCCCCGCTGGAGTTCCGCCTTCAGGCTGGCGAAGCTGCCCATACCCTCCATGCCCACGGGCGCCGTGACGAGCAGCCGGGCGCCTTCGGGGAACCGGTCCAGGGCGTCGACGGCCTGGTCCACGGTGAACCGTTTCACCGGCACGCCGCACTCGGGGCAACGGGTCGTTCCGGCGTGGGCGTAGAGCAGCCGAAGGTAATCGTTGATTTCCGTCGCGGTGCCGATGGTGCTCCGCGCGTTTTTCACCGTGTTCTTCTGCTCCAGGGCGATGGCGGGCAGGATGCCGCGGATCTCGGTGACGTCCGGCCGGGCCAAGCGCTCGAGAAACTGGCGGCTGTAGGCGCTCATGCTCTCGACGTACCGCATCTGCCCCTCGGCGTACAGGGTGTCGAAGGCCAGGCTCGACTTGCCGGAGCCGCTCACGCCGGTGATGACCGTCAGGCGGCGGTGCGGAATCCGCGTGGAGATGTCCTTCAGGTTGTGCGTCCGGGCACCCACGACCCGGATCTCGCGGTTCGGGGTGGCGGACGGGCGGACGCCGGGGGCTGGGCCGGCTTTCCCGCGGCCGGTCTTCTCGGCGGAGACGGCCTGCCGCGGCGGTTGCCTCCGACGCCTGGACGTCTTTCCGGTAGGCTTCTTTGCCATGGTTCTCTTTCCGCGCCGCTGCGAATCCCTCACTCTAGCACGGCCCCGGCAGGGTGTCAACATGGATGCGCCGCGTGTTCAGTTGGCTTACCCGGGAGAAGCATCCGTTTGACAGGGGCGCCCCCGGCGGCTAAAATCACCGTTTTCCGGTCCGGCACTCGCGGAGCGTGGAAGGAGGGCGGCGCATGAACAAGCGGATTATCGGTGATGCGGTCACCTTTGATGACGTGCTGCTCGTGCCCGCCTACAGCGAGATCGTGCCCCGCGATGCCGACCTGAGGACCCGCCTGACCCGCGAGATCCCCATCAACGTCCCCGTCCTGTCGGCCGCGATGGACACGGTGACCGAGTCCGCCCTGGCGATTGCCCTGGCGCAGCAGGGCGGCATCGGCGTCCTGCACAAGAACATGAGCATCGAGGCCCAGTGCCGCGAGCTTCGCAAGGTCAAGCGCAGCGCCAACGGCATGATCCCCGACCCGGTGACCCTGGCCCCCGACGCGCCGGTTCGGCGCGCGCGCGAGGCAATGGCCCAGAACAACATCTCCGGGATTCCCATCGTCGAGGGCAGAAAGCTGGTGGGAATCCTCACGCGTCGCGACCTGAAGTTCCTTGATTCCGAGGACGCCCCGATCCGGGACGTGATGACCCGTGAGAACCTCGTGACGGCGCCCGAGGAGACCACGCTGGCCGAGGCCCAGCGGATCCTGACGCAACACCGGGTCGAGAAGCTCCCGCTGGTGGACAAGGATTTTCGTCTGGCGGGGCTGATCACGATGCGGGACGCCGACATGCTTTCGCACTTTCCGCACGCGTGCCGCGACTCGCGCGGCCGGCTGCTGGCCGGGGCCGCCGTCGGGGTCAACGACTTGGACCGGGTCGAGGCCCTCATCGGCGAGGACGTGGACGTGGTGGTGGTGGACACGGCCCACGGGCATTCGAGGAACGTGATCGAGACGGTTCGCGCGATCAAGGACCGGCACGACATCCAGTTGATCGCCGGCAACGTCGCCACGCCGGAGGGCATCCGCGAGCTGGCCAAGGCCGGGGCCGACGGCGTCAAGGTCGGCATCGGGCCCGGAAGCATCTGCACCACGCGTGTGGTCAGCGGCGTGGGCGTCCCGCAGATCTACGCCCTGTTCACCTGTGCGGCCGAGGCCGAGAAGCACGGCCTGCCGATCGTCGCCGACGGTGGGATTCGCCACAGCGGCGACATCACCAAGGCCCTCGCCGCGGGGGCCTCCACGGTGATGCTGGGCAGCCTCCTGGCCGGCTTGGAGGAAAGCCCCGGCGAGACGATCATCTATCACGGGCGGACCTTCAAGACGTACCGCGGCATGGGATCGCTCGGGGCGATGGTCAAGGGAAGCGCCGACCGCTACGGCCAGGAAGCCGAGGCCGCGGAGAAACTGGTCCCCGAGGGCGTCGAGGGCCGGGTGCCCTACAAGGGGAAGCTCGCCGATTTCGTGTACCAGTTGGTCGGCGGGGTCCGGGCCGGCATGGGCTATTGTGGCGTCCGGAGCATCGACGAGCTCCGAACGCAGAGCCGGTTCATCCGGATCAGTCCCGCCAGCGTGGTGGAGAACCATCCACACGACATCGCCATTACCCAGGAGGCGCCGAACTATTATCTGACGTCCGAGGCCGAGTCCTGAGCGATGGCCGCTGGAGACGCCATGGGAAAAACGGTGACGATGTGGGCGATCGGGATGTCGGTGATTTGCCTCGCGGGTCCGTCCCGGGCTGCGGCGGAGCAGCAAGACCGTGCGAAGCCGGCCACGGTGAAGGAAACGACGTCCGCGGAGGAGAACGTGGCGGTCGAGAAGGTCGCGTCCGACTCGGTGCCTCGCAAAGCCCGCCGGGAGCGGCGCGAGGTACACTACCTCCAGGCCAATGTCCGCCATGCCCCCCAGTACTACCGGAGTCCCCAGGAGAAGCTTCAGCACGACGACGCCAGGGGGCGCGGCCTCGTCGGTGCGGTGGCGGCGGGGATGTTTGAGCTGATTCACTTTCCCGCAAGGCTGGCGCTGACGCCGGTGCTCCTGGTCACGAGGCCCCTCTGGGTTCCGGAGAGCGCCCGGCCGTGAGCTGCGCGGCCGGAGAATCGCGGCGGGGCGCGAAGGCAAAGGCGCCTTCCGCTGACGCGCGTGTCCTCGGAAGTTTGTTCTGGATTCGGTGGAGTGGGCCATGGGGGCGAAAGCGCCGAAAGAAGAACTGATCGCCATCCTGGATTTCGGCAGCCAGTACCGCCAGCTCATCGCCCGCCGGGTCCGCGAAGAGCACGTCTTCTGCCGCATTGTCTCCCATCGCACGACGGCCGACGAGCTCCGCCAGATGGCCCCCAGCGGGATCATCCTGAGCGGCGGGCCAGCCAGCGTCTACGGCGAGGGAGCCCCGCGGTGCGACGAGGCAATCTTCCGCCTGGGCGTTCCGGTTCTTGGCATCTGCTACGGAATGCAGCTCGGCTGCCAGGTTCTCGGGTGCCGGGTGAGGCCGGGCGGCAAGCGGGAGTACGGCCGGGCCCGGCTCGAGGTCGCGGAGGGCGATCCGCTGTTCACCGGCTTGCCCTCCGAACTGACCGTCTGGATGAGCCACGGCGACCAGGTGGAGGATCTCGCCGACGGCTTCCGGACGCTCGCCGGCACACCCACCTGCACCCATGCGACCGTCCGGTCCGCCGATGGTGGCTTCTTCGGCGTGCAGTTTCACCCCGAGGTCACGCACACGCCCCATGGTCGGCAAATCCTGCGCAACTTCCTCTACCGGGTGTGCCGGTGCACCGGGCAGTGGCGGACGGAGACCTTCGTCGAAGACCAGACGGAGGCCATTCGCCGGCAGGTGGGCGAGGCCGGGGTGGTGTGCGGGCTCTCGGGCGGCGTCGATTCGTCGGTGGTGGCGGCCCTGGTGCACCGCGCCGTCGGCGGCCAGCTCACGTGCGTCTTCGTCAACAACGGCGTCCTCCGGCTGCGCGAGCCGCAGATGGTCGAGGAGGTCTTTCGGCAGGCCTTCCACATGGACCTGCGCGTCGTGGACGCCGAGGAGTTGTTCCTGTCGCGGCTCCGGGGTGTGGTCGATCCGCAGGAGAAGCGCCTTGCCATCGGCCGTACCTTCATCGAGGTGTTTAAGCGCGAGGCGGAGACCATTCCCGACGCGCATTTCCTCGCCCAGGGTACCATCTACCCGGACGTGATCGAGTCCGGAGCGAGCGAGGCCGGGGGCGCCGCGGTGATCAAGCAC
>CAZGEE010000184.1:2640-4649 GCA_964525035.1 uncultured Anaerolineales bacterium | reverse complement strand
TGCGAACGCGGCCTGAGAAGCTCGGCCCCATGACCGTTTCCGTCCTGCGCGGCACCGAGGGTGCGCAGGCCAAGGAGATGCAGAAACTGCTCCGCTTCCTCCGGGAGCTCCCGCGACCCGAGGTGGTCAGCCTGAGCAATTCGCTGCTCTCGGCCGTGGCGCCGGTCGTCCGGCGCGAGTTGGGAGTACCCGTGGTTTGTTCGCTGCAGGGCGAGGAGAGCTTTCTCCAGGCCTTGGGCCCCCCCTGGGCCGCTGAGGCGGCGGAGCTCATCCGTCGGCACGCGGAGGTGGTGGACCTGTTCGTCGCCCCGTCGGCCGATTACGCGGCAGAGATGAGCCGTTTCCTGGGCGTTCCGCCCGAACGCGTGACGGTGGTCCCTCCGGGAGTCGACACGGAGGTTTACCGTCCGGCTGGCGACGAACCGCGTGAGGCGCGGGTTTTCCGGATCGGTGGCCTGTCGCGTATCTGCGAGGCCAAGGGGACGGACCTGCTGCTCGAGGTGTTTCTCGCGTTCAGCCGCGTGGCGCAATGCCCGGTCAGCCTGACCCTGGCAGGCCGGATGGCGCCGCCGGATCGAAAGTGGTGGCGACGGGTGTTGCGGACGGTCCGCGCCGCCGGGCTGGAAGATCCACCCGAATATCTCGGTGAGGTGGACCTCCCGGGCAAGGTCCGGATGCTCCGCGGCGTCGAGGTGTTCGTGCAGCCGAGCCGGGTGACCGAGCGGCGTGGCATGGCGGTGCTGGAAGCGATGGCCTGCGGGGTGCCGGTGGTCGTGCCGGACCGCGGCATCTTCCGCGAGACGGTCGGCGCTACGGGCGGTGGCATGCTGGTCCCGCCCCAGGACCCCGTGGAACTTTGCGACGCGCTCGTCCGACTGTCGGAAGGCGGCGCGGAGTATGATCGGATGTCCCGCGCCGCGCGGGCCGGCGTGGAGCAGCGCTATTCGGCGTCTGTGATGGCCGAGGCGATGCTGAAAGCCTACCGGCGTGTGCTCTGAATCAGCTCTTCGTAGATCGCGGCCGAAAGCCGGGATCGTCCACTGCCAGGGCAGGGGTGCCGAAGATGATGAACTCCAGAGGCTCTGCCCCCTCGGCCTGGAGGGCGTGCTCGCTGCCCCGACGGATCACCGCCACCGCCCCGGGCCGCAGGGGGTACTCCCGGCTCTCCAGGGTCAGCGTGCCCCGCCCGGAGAGTACGTAATACACTTCGTCGTAACCGTCGTGGCGGTGAGGACGCCCCTCGGTGACCCGCACCACGTGGACGTTGGCAATGCCGCCGAGCCCCCCGGTGACGATGCGCTGGACGTTGCCATAGGGGCAATCCGTCGGCGGCGTCTCGTCGCGATATCGAACGACCGGTTCCGCTTCGCTCATGCCGGCATTATAGCGAGGGGTGCACAGCTCTAACAGGAAAAGCCCGGCCGCGCTCTGCGCCACCGGGCTTTCGATTTCTGGTACCCCTAAGGGGACTCGAACCCCTGTCCCCTGGCTGAGAACCAGGTATCCTAGGCCGCTAGACGATAGGGGCACCCTTCTGTTGACGATCGGCGACAGGCCGTGAAGCATGCCCGCCGCCGACAGGATACTATCTTACCGTGGTTCGGCGGAAGATCAAGGCTTTTCCGGTCGGTCCGCGCGCTATCGGCCGTACTTCTCCGCTTCGCGGCGAATGTCCTCGGCCGTGGTGCCGTGTTCTTTTGCCTCCTGTCGCAGGCTTTCGGCACGGGTCGCCCTCGCAGGGGAGGCCTCCGGGACCGTATCCGGACTGGTTTCGTCGATCCGATCACGAATCCGGCGGAGAAGGCGTTCCTCGACCTCGCGGTCCCGGCCCACCTGTGCCCAGTAGCTTCCCTGTTCCGAGGGGAGAGTTTCCCATCGGCGCTCGGCCCCTGCCTGAGGCTCGCCTCCTTCGCGCCCGACCACGAGCGTCCCCGCCTGGCTCGTGCCGAGGCGTTCCACCACGGCCCGGACGTGAACCGTCACCCCGGAGGTCCCACGGTCGAGCCGGC
>CAZGEE010000184.1:0-2630 GCA_964525035.1 uncultured Anaerolineales bacterium | reverse complement strand
CGGCAGGTGACAACGCGGCGGAACTGTTGTGCCTCGCCGTCGGAGACGTACGCGCCGGGTTTCCGCTCGGCGCCCCGTTTGCTGAAGGGAACGGGTTCGGTGACGATCCGTGCCCTGGCGAAGCTCGACTCGGCGATCGGGTACTCCTCGGCGATGACCTCGCGCGCCGCCTGGAAAGCGATCTGAATGTCTTGTGTGGGCAATGCGGCGGACTGCCACGGGTCCTCCTGCATGGCACAGCCGGCGATTGCAATCGTGGCCGAGAGGATGGCCATTGTGAAAACGATTCTCTTTTTCATGGTTCACCTCGCTTGCACTATAGCACGGCGTACGACGGTGTCAACGTGGGTTCGTCGCCTCGGGGAGGCTCCGGTGTCGCCACCCCGGCACGGGTGAGCATCAGAACTTGTAGTCGTCATTGTCGCGGTCGAAATCCTCGTCGGTCAACCCTGGGTTGATCTTGAAGTCCGTGTAGCGGTATCTCGACATCAATTGCCCGTCCCAGTCGTACGAGTCGGCCCCGACGGGCACGAGGGCCTCGCAGTCAATGAAAACGACGAGCTCGCCGCACGGATAGATTTGCTTTTCGGGAAGAACGCGTTTGATGAGGTAGACCTTTCGGCTGCCGACCTCGCCCGTGCCCATGTAGGAGGCCTGGAGGTCGCCGTTGGCCTTGGCCAGCTCGAACTGAAGCACGATCCTGTGAAGCATGTTGGTCATTCCGGCGGCCGTGATGGGCCGCAGGTTGTTCTTCATCGCCCGTTCGGAGTGGGGGTCGATTTTGAGCTGGATCAGGGGACCCAGAAGGCCTCCCGGGTGAGCCTGGAGTTTGTTGTCGTATTGGCCTTCCACGTAGAGTACTTCGCGCCCTTTGTCCGCGTTGCGCCACTTCATATATACGCTGAACGGGTCCGCCCGAAACTTCATCTTAATGATCTCGGGTTCGTCGGGCAGCTTGCCGCGAATGCGTTCCCGCTTATGGAACGTGGCGGTGAGGTCGACGATCGTCTCGGCGCACTTCAGTCGCAGCAACTGGAGGAAGCGAAGGGGGTCGCTCTTGACGAGCTGCCTCCACTCGACCGTCTTCCACTTGGCGGGGGCTTCCTGGTGCCTTTTTCGCCGCTCCTCGGCGGAACCCGCGGCCTGGTTTTCGGACGACGGCTCGGGTTCGTCGGCTTGTAGCGTGACTTCGGTTGTCTCGTTCTGTCCCGCGTCCGCTGCGCAATCGTCCGGATCGGCCGGCCCCGCTCCCAAGGCCAGCGCCAGCGCGAGTCCAAGCAGCACCGGAGTGATCGGCCCGGGCGGTGCGGGGAGGGCTTTCGGCGCGCGCGACCTGGGCATCGGTGGGTTAATCCTTCACGGCTTTGCCGCTGGTGAGCACGAACGGGGCCAGGAGTCGTGTAATGGTCTGGCGGATGTCGTCGAAGCCGGAAGCCCGGAACATGTCGCAAAACTCCTTGGCCGAGGCGTGATACACGTTGCCGCCTTCACACCGCGTGACGAAGAAGTCGTAGATCAACCAGCCGAATGGGTTGTCACGATATCCGTCGGTCAGAAAAAGTTTTCCCCCCGGTTTCAGGACGCGGTGCATTTCGCGAAGCGACGCCACCTGGTCGGGGTAATGATGGAACGAGTTGGAGCAGGTCACAAAATCGAAGGTGCCGTCCTCGAAGGGGAGATTCTCGCTGTCGGCGACCGACAGGTGGATTCGGGACTCGTCGATCACGTGCTGCGAGGCGGCATTGATCATGGATTCCGACAGGTCGATGCCGAAGACCCGCGCGTCCCGGTGGTGCGTGATCAGCCGATGCGCCAGTTTGCCGGTGCCGCACCCGATGTCCAGGATGTGGGCTTGCCGGGCCTCGCCGAGCTGCTTCAGGATCATCTTGTGCGAGGGGTCGAAGAGGAGCCACTGCAGGATACTTTTGTCGTAGCGCTTGGACCAGGATTCGAACTCGTTCTTGGTCTGCGTTTTCAGGTGTGCCAATGGACCGCTACTCCCGTTGTCTCCCGCCGCTTTTAACCCATTCTACCAGATATCGGTTCCGAGCAAAAGTCCCTTGAGCCGACACCGTGAAACGGGCGGACGTCGACTCGCGCCGCCGCCGGGAACAGGCGGGTCCGGTGCCGCGTCGGCGGCGGGCGGCGGCAACCTTGACCGGAAGCGGCAAATGACCTCTCGGTGGCGTTGACACAGGGCGGCGGATTTCGTATAAGTCGTGTTTCACAACGCCCGCAATGGGCCGCAACGGGCACTGTGGACGCATGGTTCGTCGTGGAGGAACGTTCGGATGATGATCGAAGTCGACGAACTGACGAAGTATTACGGCACTCTCCTGGCCGTGGACCGGATCAGCTTTGACGTGCCGGAAGGCGAAGTCGTGGGCATTCTCGGGCCGAACGGGGCCGGGAAGACCACCGCGATCCGCATGCTGACGTGCTTCATGCCGGCGACGAGCGGGCGGGCCCGCGTGAACGGTTACGACATCTTCACCGAGAGCCTCCGGGTCCGCGAAAGCATCGGCTACATGCCCGAAAACGTGCCCCTGTACGAGGACATGCGGGTGGGCGAGTACCTGGAGTTCCGGGGTCGATTGAAGGGGCTGGACCGCTCGACGAGGCAGAAACGC
>CAZGEE010000183.1:0-4659 GCA_964525035.1 uncultured Anaerolineales bacterium | reverse complement strand
ATCGGGGCGCAGGATGGAAACGCCCGGGAGACCGTCGAGTCGGCCATCGATCCGCTGGCCGCTCTCCTCGAGGGGAAAGAAGAGAAATCACCGGACGCGAAGGTTCGCGAGGCGGCCGTTCAGGCCCTGGCGCGAATAGGCGGCGAGCGCTGCCTGAGGGTCCTCGTCAGGGCCATTGACGACCCTGCTCCCGGAGTCCGGTTCTACGCGGCCCAGGGTTTGAGCGGAGTTCAGGAGAATCAGGGCACCGCGGTGGACGCCCTGCTGAGGCATCTCTCGGATGCGGACCGCGGCGTGAGGACGGCCGTGGCCAACTCTCTGGGCAAGCTGGGGAACGGGCGCGTGAGCCGGGCCATTGCCGCCCAACTCGCCCCGACGAGTAGCGAGAAGGATTCGGAGGTTCGCAGCGCCCTGTGGCGGGCCCTTTTCGCCATTCACGAGCGGGAGTCCGAAATCGCCGGCACGGAGACGCTGGCCGACGAATTCCTGGCTCACGAGGACGAACGCAGTATCGCCGGCGCCGTGCGACTCTACGAAATTGCGGTCGAGAAGTTCCCTGCCGGGGAAACCAACGGCCGATTAAGGGCACTCAAAGAGAAGCTTGCCCGGGCTTATCTCCGCGCGGGTCGGGCCACGGAGGCTGCGGACCTCCTTCGGGGTCTGATGGCCGAGGTCGGCGAATCCCGGGCGCGGCAGCGGTTCCGGAAGATGCTGGGCGAGGCCCTCATCCGGGTGCCGCCTTTCGAGGAAGGCGCCGAGCTACTGGCCCGGATCGCAGACCGGGAAGAGGTCGGGGAACGTGACAGAATGCTCCGCTGCATTTATGACCGGGCCAAGCAGTTGCAGGCGGCGGGGAACACCGCGGACGCCTACCGTGTGATGAGGACCGCACGGGACATACTGTCCTCGAACTGGACGGGCTCCGGCGATGCGGGACGCATGGAAACGCTGGCTCGCACGCTTGCTCGCGCCCGACTGGACGCCGTGGCCCAGGCCTTGGGGCGGCCCGAGGAAGCAGCCCGGGAAGCCGCACTTGCCGAAGGAGGGCCCCTGGTCAAAACCTGGCCGGACCTGTTTCTGGGCCGGCTCCAGGCGGCGCTGGAAGTGGGGGAGGAGGACGTTGCCGCGCGCCTCGAGCCGTTGCTCGGCGACGGCGGCTGGGATGCAGAGGCGTATGAGGCCGCGCAGACGAGAGAAGAGAAGTTGGAACTGATTCGCACGTGGCGCGAAGAACCGAGCGGCGGCGAGACCGCAGGGGAGTAGTTCAGGCCGATCGCCTCATGAGGGCTCGCGCGGTGGCGAACCATTCGCAAAGCCGGGCGGGCCGCCGTTTTCCCGTGACCGGGGTGGGAGCAGGCCGTGGCGAACACGTTTGTCGGAATTGATCTCGGCGGCACGAATATCAAGGTCGGCCTGGTCGACGAGGAGTTCCGTATCGTGGATCAGAGCCGAAGCACGACCGAGGTCGAGCACGGCTTCGACCACGTGATCCGCCAGATCGCCGACGCGGTGAAGTCCCTTTGCGAGCGCAACGGCATTCGACTGGACAGCGTGCAGGCGCTGGGTGTCGGTTGTCCCGGCCCGATCGATGTGGAGCGCGGACTGGTGGTGGTCGCTCCCAATTTCCCGGGATGGCGGGACCTGCCCATCCGGGATGCGCTGCGACGACGCCTCAGCGGGATGCCCACGGCGCTCGAGAATGACGCCAACGTCGCCGCGTACGCCGAATACTGCCGGGGCGTGGGACGGGGAACCGACAGCCTGGTCCTGCTGACCCTCGGCACGGGGATCGGGTGTGGGATCGTCCTCGGCGGCCGAATTCACCGTGGCGTGACCGACACCGCCGGCGAGCTGGGCCACGTGACGGTCCAGGTGGACGGCAGAATGTGCGGGTGCGGTCGCCGGGGGTGCCTGGAGGCCTACTGCAGCGCCACGGGCACGGTGAACCGGTTCCGCGAGGCGGTGCGCGGAGGGCGGGACTCGGCCCTCCTGGACGGCGGGATGACGCTGGAAGAGGTTACGGCCCGCGATATCTTCGAGGCCGCCTCGAACGGCGACGCCCTCGCGTGGGAAACGGTCGACCTGACCGCGCGGTACCTGGCCGTCGGGTGCGACATCGCGGTCAACGTGGTCGACCCGGACGTGATCGTGTTCACGGGCGGGATGACCGAGGCCGGCGACCTGTTGATGGGGCCGGTCGAGAAGTACGCGCGGGAGCGGTTCTTCCCGCGGCCGAAGGAACATACGCGGCTGGCCCTGACGGAACTGGGCGGTGACGCGGGCATTATCGGAGCGGCCCTGTGCGCACGGGACATGTTAGAAACTTCTGCATCATAGCCCACATCGACCACGGAAAGAGCACCCTCGCCGATCGCATGCTGGAGTTGACCCACACCATCAGCGAGCGTGATCGCCGCGACCAGTACCTCGACGAGATGGACCTCGAACGCGAGCGGGGCATCACCATCAAGGCTTCGGCGGTGACGATCTATTACGAGCATGGCGACGAGACGACCATGCTCAACCTGATCGACACGCCGGGCCACGTGGATTTCCATTACGAGGTCAGCCGGGCCCTCACGGCCTGCGAGGGCGCGCTGCTTGTGGTGGACGCGTCCCAGGGGGTCGAGGCGCAGACCGTGGCCAATGCCATGCTGGCCATGGAGCACGATCTGAAGGTCATCCCCGTGGTGAACAAGATCGACCTGCCCTCGGCTCGCCCGGAAGAGGTGGCCCTGGAGATCGAGCAGGCCCTGGCGATCCCCGGGGAGGACTGCGTGTTCTGCAGCGCCAAGCAGGGTGACGGCGTGCCCGAACTGCTGGACCGGCTCGTGAAGGACGTCCCGGCCCCGCAGGGCGACCCGGACCACCCCTTGCGGGCGCTGATATTCGACGCCGAGTACAATGACTATCGCGGGGTGATCGTGTACGTCCGGGTGTTCGACGGGACGCTCCGCCCGGGACAGAGCGTCCGGATGCTCGGGACGGACACCGAGCGCGAAGTGCAGGAACTGGGCAAGTTCCGCCCCGCCATGACCCCCCAGGAACGCCTCGTCGCCGGGGAGGTCGGCTACTGCATCGCGAGTATCAAGACGCTGGACGACGTGAACATCGGGGACACCATCGCCGATGCCCGGCGGACGGGCGTGGAACCGCTCCCGGGATATCGCGAGCCGCAGCGAATGGTCTTCTGCGATTTCTACCCGACCGCTTCGACCGACTACGAGCGCCTTCGCGACGCCCTGGAGAAGCTCCGGGTCAACGACGGAAGCTTTACCTTCCGACCCCGATCCAACGAAGTGCTGGGCTTCGGGTTCGGTTGCGGCTTCCTGGGGCTGCTGCACATGGACATCATTCAGGAACGGCTCGAGCGCGAGTCGGGAGTGGACCTGGTGCAGACCGCGCCGAGTCCGAGCTACGAGCTCGACCTCCGCTCGGGCGAGACGATCCGCGTGGACACCCCCGGCGAGATGCCCAAGATGGGCCGGTGGGCCGAGATTCGCGAACCCGTGGCGCGGGCAAGCATGATCCTCCCTGTGGACGCCATGGGGGCGATCATGAACCTGGCCGAACAGCGCCGCGGACGGTACGTGCGGCAGGACCATATCGGACCGAGCCGGGTCGTCCTCGTGGTCGATTTCCCGCTTGCGGAGGTCCTGTACGACTTCTACGATAAGCTCAAAAGCGCCACGCGCGGCTACGGAACGGTTGATTACGAGTTCCTGGGATTTCACCCGGCCGACCTGGTCCGCGTGGACATCCTGGTCAACGCCAAGCTGACCAGTTCGCTCAGCTTCGTGTGCCACCGCGACGACGCCGAGAGGCGAGGCCGAAGTATCCTCAAGCGGCTGAAGCAGGAGATCCCCCGGCACATGTTCCCCGTTCCGCTCCAGGCGGCCATCGGGGGAAAGATCGTCGCCCGGGAGACGATCCGTCCGCTTCGCAAGAACGTCACGAGCAAGTGCTACGGCGGCGACGTGACCCGGAAACGGAAGTTGCTCGAGAAGCAGAAGGCGGGCAAGAAACGCATGAAGGCGATCGGCAACGTCGAAGTGCCGCAGAAGGCCTTCCTTGCCGTGATGGAGAACCAGTAACGTGAGCGAAAAGCACCACGACTCCCCATCCGACGAGGCGGAAGAGCAGCAAGCCGACCGCGACGGCCTGCTGGAGACCTTCGAGTCCCTGGTGGTGGCGTTCATCCTGGCGTTCGTGTTCCGGGCGTACGTCGTCGAGGCCTTTATCATCCCCACGGGCAGCATGGCCCCGCACCTGAACGGGGAGCACTACGAGTACGTCTGCGCCAACTGCGGCTACGAGTACAACGTGGGGGTCGAGCGGAACCCTCTGACAAAGCGGATCGAGAGTACGCCCGAGGGCATGAACACCGTCTGCACGATGTGCGGAAACCGCCGCGTCGTCGACGAGCATTCCGCCCGGTATTTCGGGGATCGCATCCTGGTGCTGAAGTACATGTACGACTTTTTCCCGCCGGAGCGGTGGGACGTGATCGTCTTCAAGTGGCCCCTGGACCCCGGCCAGAATTACATCAAACGTCTGATCGGGCTGCCGGGAGAGGAAGTGTGGGTTCGGGAAGGGGACGTCTACATCGACGGCCGCATCGCGAGGAAGCCCGACCGGGCGCAGGATGCCCTGTGGATC
>CAZGEE010000182.1:0-4662 GCA_964525035.1 uncultured Anaerolineales bacterium | reverse complement strand
GAGGTGCTGCGCGACTACGCGGGCGAGGCGTGGGCCGACGAGGCGCTGGCGAAGTTGGAGGCGAAGCCCCCCGAAGCGCCGGAGGGCGTTGCGGAAGTTCCCCCGGCCGAGCGGCCGGAGGCCTACTTCGGCGAGCAATATCTTCCGCCGGAGCGCCGGGCCGTACCGGGGGCGCCCGTCGAGGCACGGCGGGCCGGCCGCAAACCGAAGAAGGTCAAGAAGGCCAAACTGACCGCCCGCGACATCAACGTCCGGATGGCCCAACGCTTCGGCATGGCCGTGCGGTACGGCCGGGTCCGGGTCCGCAAGGCCGGGGGGACCTACGATCCTCGCCAGCGGCTCGCCCGGATTGCCAACGCCACGAGCATCCCCCAGGCCTCGCACGAACTCGGCCACCACCTCCTGAACGTCCTCGGCAGCCGACAGGCGATGCGGGGGAAGAAGACCCTGGGGGCCCGGAACATCCCCAAGGACCTCCGCGACGAGATTCGCGACCTCGACTACGACGCGAATCGGCGAAGCGCGAAGGAGGGGTTCGCCGAGTTCGTCCGTCTCTACCTCACCGGCCCGGCCAAGGCCCAGCAGGAGGCACCGGAGTTCTATGCCTGGTTTGAAAAGACGCTCAAGGGCCAGTTCCCGGAGGTCTTCGACGCCCTGGCGGCCACCCAGCAGGAAATCATCAAGTACCGGAACCTCGACCCCGCCCAACGGGTCCTGGGCCAGCTCTCCATCGGCGAGCAGCGTCACCGGCCGATGAGCCTGGAGACGCTCGTGACGTGGGTGTTGGACCGTTTTGAACCGCTCCGGCGGGCCATGCAGGACGCCTATAACGGGGCCGAGATCCCGATTCCGCAGGATGCCTACAAACTGGCCCGCCTCTTTCAGGGGTCCGCCCCGGGCCGGGCGCTGGCCGCCCTTTACGACGGACTCCGCGCCTACGACGACCCGCGAAAGAAGGTTGCCGAGCCGCTCTTGGAGGGCCTGAAGCCGGTCAGCGACCGGCTAGACGACCTGCGCCAGTTCCTCGTTTCGGCCCGGGCCCTGGAGCTCGAAGAGGCCGGGGTCACCAGCGGCATCGACCCGAGCGACGCCCAGGTTCTCTACGATCGGTTCAAAGAGGACCCGGAGATCCAAGCCGCCACGAAGGCCGTCTACGCCTACCAGGACGCCCTGCTCCAGTACCTCGTCGACGCGGAGCTCCTCACCGAGGAAGGCCGGGATGCCATGAAGGAGGCCTGGCAGGCCTACGTCCCGATGTACCGGGTCTTCGAAGAGGCCCGGAAGGGAGGACGGAAAGCAGCGGGCCGGGGGTTCACCGACCTCCCGAAGGCCATCAGGAAGATCAAGGGGTCGGGGCGCCGGGTCATCGATCCGCTGGAGTCCATTGTCGGCAATACCTTCTTCTTCGTCCACCTGGCCGAAAGCAACCGCGTGACCCGCGCCGTCACCGACGCGACGAAGGAACAAGAGGGTCTCGGTTGGCTCGCGACGCCCGTCTCGGCCAAGACGTATCCCATCCAAGTCCAACCGGAGGAGGTCATCCGCCTCATGGAGCAGGTCGGCATCGACCCGAACGAGGTGAACCTCTCGGACGAGGCCCTGGAGGCGGTCGGGACGCTTTTCCGCGGCGCCACGTTCCCCTCGGGCAAGGAAAACATCTCCCTGGTGTGGGAAGGCGGCAAGGCCAAGCCCTGGCAGTTCGACCCGGCGGTCTACGAGTCGTTGGCGGGCCTGAACGAGGAGGCGATGGGGCTGCTGATGCGGATCATCGCCAAGCCCGCCTCCTGGCTCAGGACCGGGGCTACGATGACCCCCGAGTTCCCGCCTAAGAACGTGCTCCGCGACCAGGACGCGGCGGCCATCTTCAGCGACCACGGTTTCGTGCCGGTCGTGGACTTGGCGCGCGGCATCTTCCACGTCGTGAAGCAGGACGAACTCTATTGGGATTGGCAGGCCGCGGGGGGAGCCCACGGGGCGCTGGTCAGCGTCGACCGCCGGGTAACCCAAGACGCGCTGCAGCGACTCACCGAGACGCCGAGTTGGCACCAGGTCGCCATGCACGGCCTCCTGCGGCCCTGGCGATGGTACGGCGTGTTGCGTCGCGGTTCCCAGTACGGGGAGGAAGCCACCCGCGTCGGCGAGTTCGCCAGGGCGCCGAGGGGCAGCGTGGCCGAAACCCTCGAAGCGGCTTTCGGCACCCGGGAGTTGACCACGGATTTCCAGCGGCGCGGGTCGAAGATGCGAAAACTGAACGCGGCTATTTCCTTCCTCGGCGCCGGTATCCAAGGACCGTTGCGCACGATACGGGCATTCCGCCAGCACCCGTTCCGCACGACGTGGCGGTCGCTGGTCCACGTCACCCTGCGGAGCATCATCCTGTGGCTGATCAACCACGACGACGAGGACTACAGAAAACTCCCGGCATGGCGCCGGGACCTGTTCTGGAACATCCCTATCGGCGGCGGGCGGTTTCTCTGGTATCCCAAGCCGTTTGGGCTCGGCCAGGTTTTCGGCACGCTGCCCGAGCGGGTCCTGGACTGGATCGTCGACAAAAACCCGGAGGCCATCAAGGAGTTCAAGGACCCGTTCCTTGAGAGCCTCGGCCCGTCCTGGATTCCGACCGCGCTCTTGCCGCTCGTCGAATGGAAGACCGAATGGCGGTTCTTCGGGGACCGGCCGGTGGTGTCCGAAGGCGAGAAACGCCTGCCGGCCGAGCAGCAGTACGGACCCTGGACGAGCGATACCGCGAAGCTCCTGGGGGACGTCTCGGCGAAGGTCCACCCGGACCTTGCCCTCTCGCCGCGGAAGATGGAGAACGCGCTTCGCGCGTGGTTTGGCGGAACCGCCCAACACGCCCTGTCCCTGACCGACCTGGGCCTCGACGCGGCCGGTCTCGGCGGGCCGACGAAGGCGGGGTACTGGTGGAACAAGATGCCGGTGGTCAAGGCGTTCATCGGCCAGGCCGACAGCCCCTACGCCCGCCAGATCGGGAAGGTCTACGACCGGCTCGATGAGGTCGGCAAGGCGGTGAAGCGTGCCGGGCCGCGGGCCACGCCTCGTCAGGAGCGGGAATTGGCCGCCCTCCGCTACGGCGCCGCGCGGCTCGCCCGTATCCGCAAGGTCATCGAACGGATCCACGCCAACGAGGCCCTGTCGGCGGCCGAGAAGGCCAAGCGGATCGAGTTCCAGTCCCGGCGGATGATCGCCGCCGCGGAGGCGGCCCTGAAGGGCATCAAGCCCGGGAAGAAACGGCTCAGGAGGAAGTAGGGCGCAAGGACTGGGCCAGCATCAGCAAGCCACCTGCGGCAAAGGTCAGGAGGATGAAGGCCAAGAGGCCAAAGGGATAATACAAGGACCAGAGCGTGTCGATGGCCGACACCCAGGTTTCTGGCAAAAGCCCTTCAAGCCGGGCGCCCAAGATCAAGCCACCGCCAGCAAGCGCGATGACGCCACTTGCGAGCCCGAGGACATAGCCGATCATGCCGCAGCCAATGGCGAGAAACCAACGAGTGATGAACGTGGCCGTCTTCACCAACCGCACAGAAAAACGAGCTGGGCACATGGCGGGTCTCCCATGCCAGGGCCTGTAGAAAGTATAAGCGCAGGCGGCCGCCCGTCAACCGAGTTTACGAGCACACGGACCGCCGGGGCTGTCGATACCGAGGTACAGGGCGCCCCCGGCCTGGTGAAAGGATGAAGCGATGGAAAACCTGAGCCTTCCTTCGGTCCTTGCCGACGTTGCCGACCAGGTCAAGGACGCCTTCGAGCAGCCCGTGACCCGCGTCGGCGTCTCACCCATCGGGGTATGGGAGGAGGTCGTCGACGACGCGACCGCGGCCGACAATGGCGGGAGCGACGTCCAGACCCTCGCCCAGGTCCTCGCGGCCCACCCGAACGCCGCCCCGCTCTACGTGGCCGGCCGGGGAACCCACTTGGCCGTCCGCCTGAAGTACGACGACGGGTGCGACCCGAACGTCGACCCGGTGGCCGAGGTCTTCGGCGTCGACCCCAACGGCGCGGTCGAGAAGCTGCGGAACCTGAACGGCGCGACGGACGGCACGCTCGCCACCGACGCCGGCGACGAAAACGACGACGACGCCGAGGACGGAACGTGGGCTTACTCGACGCCCGACGACGGGGCCGTCTTCGATATGCGGGGGGCCGCTTGGGTCGTCGTGGCCGTCAAGACGGCCTTCACGGTCTCGGCGGGTTCAGACACCTCGGCCATCGAGGCCAAGGTCTTTTAGGAGTCCCTCATGGCAATCGACCGGACTTACGAGGGCCGACGTACCCAGACGGGCGACCCCCGAGCCGTCTCCCTGGACGTCACCCAGGAGGCCGTGGACCGCGACGAGCAGGACGACGTGACCGGGCGCCGACGTTACCTGCGCCTTCAGACGGACCGCCCCCGCCGCGTCGCCGTGTTCGTCACGGACGACCAGGGCCAGATTGTCACGGTGGACGGGGAGGAGTTGAGCGGGGAGTTCGACCTG
The DNA here is from genome assembly GCA_964525035.1 of uncultured Anaerolineales bacterium. Taxonomy (GTDB): domain Bacteria; phylum Planctomycetota; class Phycisphaerae; order FEN-1346; family JAACEH01; genus CAZGEE01. The sequence goes on along the minus strand of CAZGEE010000182.1, from coordinate 169 downwards.
CACCCCACCGGCAAGGACCGCCTGGCCGTCCTGGAAGTCGTGGTCCGGGTCAAGAACAACCGGGCGATTCCACCCGTCCGCACTGAAGAGGAATCTCTCTAATGGCCACCGTCGAGAGCAACGGGTCGGGCGGCGGCGACTGGAGCGCCGGGGCCACCTGGGACGGCGG
>CAZGEE010000181.1:0-4704 GCA_964525035.1 uncultured Anaerolineales bacterium | reverse complement strand
CGGGCGCCGGCCTCGAGGCGGACAGGGAGGAGGATGGGGCGGCCGCCGAAACGCTTCCTTGCCGGGACGGCCCTTCGGGCGGCTGCGCGGCTCCCCCGGTCATCTCGGCCAGCGCGCGGCGTTCGACCCGCTCCCAATCCCCCTCGGTCATTCGCGCCATCCGCTCGTGGTAGAGAATCTGCATCTTCTCGAGTTCGCCGGCGTCCAGCCAGTAGCAGCCGCACTCCTCGCACTGGTCCACCTGAAGCCGGGCGTAGTCCCGGAAGAGGTACTTCCGCATCACCCGTGCGCACCGCGGGCAGACGATGTCGTTGAGGTCGTTCGATTGGTCGGCCAGTTCGCGGAGAGCATCCCTTTGATCCTCGGACCACGCGGGATGCGGCCGCCGCTCGAGGGCTTTCAGCCGCGTGGCCTCGACGAATTCGCCCCCGCAGTCCGGGCACGTGTGCACGGGGATATTTCGCACCTTGATCCGACACAGCGGGATGTCACACCGGGGACACCGAGGCACGATCGGGCTCCTTGACCGCTTCTGTAGTTCAGGTCCATCAATATATTGCCTTTGGCCCCTGCGGGTCAACTTGGAACCCCGAGGATGCCGATATATCTTCCCCGGCGCAGCACGTGCGCGCCGGAAGAGAGGCCGCAGGACGAGGGGAGCAGCTCATGCGCCGGCAAACGCCCGGTTTCACGCTCGTCGAATCGACGGTGGCCCTGGTGGTGCTCGGCATCGCGATCGCGGCCATCCTGACGCCGATCACCGCGGCCATCGAGCAGAAGCGCCGCGCCATGAAGCAGACCGTCGCCACCCTCCTGGCCGAGCAGGCGATCGACGAGTGGGTGGCTCAGGACCGGTGGAGCTACGACGAGTGGGCCGTGCTCGGACCCTCGGGGGACGAACCGTGGCGCGACAACTACGACGAGCGGTCCGATTATCACGACGTCGAGGAGACCGGCGGGGACTTCGGCACGGTGTTCGGCGAGCGGCTGGACGCCTCGGAGTTTGCGCCGAACCTGAGGCGAACCCTCTGGCTGCAGACGTTTCACCTGCCGGGGGAGCGCGACTTCTATCCCTGGGACGTGATGATGCTCACCGTCCGCGTGTACGACGGGGACGAGGAACTGGTGACCCTGAGGCGGATCCTGACCAATGAAGACCACCCCTGGCCGTAACGCATCGTATGGGAGGGCCGGCGGACCATTGCCGCGCGCGGGCTTTACGCTCGTGGAGCTCGTGATGGGTATGATGGTCAGCGGCATGATCGTCGCGGCCGTGGCGACGGTGGCCATGGTGATCGGAACGTACAACGGCGAAGGTGACGCGGGCGTCGAGCTGGCCACCCACGGTCGGTTCGCCGCGCGGCTCCTGGAGACGGACCTGCGGTGCGCCCAAGTTGCCGAGGTCAGCGACACGGGCGGGCTGGTTCTCTGGATGGGGGATGCCAACGACAATGACCGAATGGACAGCAGCGAGTACGCGGTCTACTACAAGCCGTCGCGCGACCGGGTCATGCGACGAGTGACGTTCGACAACTCAATTCCGTTTGGGCCGGTCAGCCCGGCGCAGCACCAGATGATCGTGGACTGGTACGACGCCGGGACCCTGGAAAGCTCGGCCCAGGCGGCCGGTGCGCAGCCGCGAAACGAAGTGGTCTGTCGCAACGTGGACGGGCTGGCCTTCTACCCGAACCGGCCCGCGCCCGAGACGCTTACCGTGGAGTACGTGCTGCGGCTGTCGCGCCCCGGGAACCGGGTGAGCGGCACCGGTCGGACGATTCCGCTGACACTTTACGGCACGGGAACCATGCGGGTGCCCTATACCGAGGACGGTTTTGATCCGAAACGCTGAGAGATATTCCGAGTCGATTTTCCACGGCGAAGCTCCTCGGGGGCCTCGCCGCAACCGCGGGGCGGCGCTGCTGCTGGTGCTCATTATCGTGGGCGTCATCTTCGTCATCGGCATGGGGGCCATCACGGCCGCGACGCGGGACACCCACTCGGGCCGCAACTTCGCGGCCTACGCCGTGGCCCTCCAGGCGGCCCAGAGCGGCGTGGAGGTGGCCCGACGCCGACTGGCGCATCCCTGGGACGTGGGCTACGATTTCGGCGAGGACTGGCCCGGCACCGGCGGGTTCGACGCGCTCCCCGCGCCCACCGACGGCAACGGGGCGCGGATGGACGCCTGGTACAACATCGGCGTCGCCTCCACCGAGGACGAGCACACCGTAACCGTAACCGGCCGGGCCGTGGTGCCGGGAGGCAGTCCCGGTGACGCGGCCGACGTCCTCGCCGAGCGGACCGTAGAGGCGGTTTTCGAACGGCCCGGCATCGAAATCCCTTACGCCGTGCTGACCGGGGGCGATTTCACCATCCCGCACAATACCGAGGTTCGCGGCGACGTGTTCTGCAACGGCGACCTGCTCATTCAGTTCGGGGCGCGGGTCACCGGCAACGCGTATGCCACCGGGGCGATCACGAACTTCGGCGTGGTGGGCGGGGGAACCTTCCCGAACCAGGAGCCGGTGGACCTTCCCCCCGTGCGGTACTACGGCTACCGCCCGAGCTACGACTATGGCGGTCTGGACAACGACGCGATCGAGCTCTCCGGGTCCGTCCTGGCGGACGATCCGCCGACGGGCATGCCGAATAACCCGAACAACGTGTTCTATTACGAGGGGGATAACCTGACCGTCTGCCACGACGTGGACTTCGATCCCGGCACCCTGATCACCAAGCACGACGTCACCTTCCAGGGCGAGGTGGACATCGTGGCCAGCGAGGGGTTTCCCTCCCTGATCGTCAACGATGACATCCAGCTTGCGAGCCCGGCGTCCCTGCGTACCAGGGGCATGATTCATCTTAGGGACGACATCAAGCCCTCCGGTGATTGGGAAGAAGAGGACGGCGACGAAGAGGACGGGGGCGAGGAGGATGGGGAAACCGGTACGGAATTGCGCCACCGCGGGCCCCTGGTCGTCCAGAGCGGGGGAGGTATTTCTACGGCGCTGGACTACGTCCTGATCACGTACCGGGCCGACCGGGTCAGCTACCAGCCCATCAACAACATGGTCCTTCCGCTGCCGATGCTGTCGTACACGGAATCTCCTTGAACAAAACCCGGCTGAACGTTGCGACCCGTCCGGAAACCGGATGGCAGGTCGCCTCCCGGCCGACGGCACACCTGCCGACTTTGCCGGGGGGCGTTTGTTTCAGGAGAGCTCGAGCATCCGGTCGATCGCCCGGCGCGCCCGCTCGGCCGTTTTCGCCGGCACCGTCACCTCGTGCTGGGTGTTCTGAAGGCTCCACAGCACCTTCTCGACCGTGGTCAGTTTCATGTTGGGGCAGTCGGCCAGTCGGGAGACGTGGACGATGGTCTTCTCGGGGTTCTGCTTCCTGAGGGTGTGGCAGATGCCTCCCTCGGTGCCGATGACGAGCGTCCGGACGTCGGTTTCCGCGGCATAGCGGAGCATCTGGGACGTGGAGCCGACGAAGTCCGCCAGTCGCCGCACGTCCTCGGTGCACTCGGGATGCACCAGCACTTTGGCGTCAGGATGCTCGCTCCGGCGGCGCTCGATGTCCTCCGGCAGGATGCGGTGATGGGTCGGGCAGTAGCCCGGCCAGAGAATCAGCTCCCGGTCGAGCTGCCGGGCCACGTAGTCGCCGAGACGCTGGTCGGGCACGAAGATCACCGGCTTCTCGCGCGGGATCGAGTCCACGATGCGGACGGCGTTGGCGCTCGTGCAGCAGATGTCGCTCAAGGCCTTGGTCTCGGCGCTGGAGTTCACGTAGCAGACCACCGTGGCGTCGGGGTACCGTTGCCTGGCCTCCCGGAGTTCGTGGGGCGTGATCATGTCGGCCATGGGACAGCCGGCGTTCTCGTCCGGCATCAGCACGGTCCGCTCCGGATTGACCAGCTTGGCCGTCTCGGCCATGAACCGGACGCCGCACAGGACGATCGTCCGGACGTCGCGGACCTCGGCAGCCTGCTGCGCCAGGGCGAGCGAATCGCCCACGAAGTCGGCCACGTCCTGGACCTCGCCCTTCTGGTAGTTGTGCGCCAGGATGACGGCTTCGCGTTTCTCTTTCCATTCGCGAAGTTGGTCGGCCAGTCTGTCGTGGTGCGGGGGGGCATACATCGCCATGGGGCCGGTTCCTCCTATTTTTCTTGCGGTGCGTCGCGGACCTGTTCATTATATGGGGTGCAGGATACGGTGACAACGTAGCTCGGGAACCGAATCGACAGGAGAGAGCGATGCCCAGGATTCGCATAACGGCCGGCGAGGTCTCGATGGAAGCGGAGCTGAACGATTCCCCCACGGCGAAGCAGGTGTTGGAGGGGTTGCCCCTTACGGGGCGGGCCAACCGGTGGGGCGAGGAGATCTACTTCTCCATTCCGGTTCAGGCGGATGCCGGACCGGATTCCCGGGCCGAGGTGGAGGTGGGGGAGATCGCCTACTGGCCGCCCGGCACGGCGTTTTGCATCTTCTGGGGTGCGACGCCGGCCTCCAGCGGGGACGAGCCGCGCGCCGCGAGCCCCGTGAATCCCCTGGGCAAACTGGACGGCGATGCCGGCCGATTCGCCGAAGTCGCCAGCGGCACCGAGGTGACGATCGAGGTCGCGTGAGAACTCGCCGGGCGGTGGCGCGCGCGTCGAGTCGCCCTGGCTGACCAAGTCCGCCGTGTCGGGACGGCCGTGGGGGAAGC
>CAZGEE010000180.1:0-4727 GCA_964525035.1 uncultured Anaerolineales bacterium | reverse complement strand
CTTCTCGGGCCTCCGCGTGGTGCCGGAGGTCGTCGAATTCAAGAAGCATTACGTCGGCGCCGAGGGGGAGAAGTACGGCGGAGCCATCAACGGGCACGGCGACAGCACGAACCCGTACGGCGGATGGTACTTCTACGCCGTCCACTCGATCGAACTGCTGCTCGAGTGCTGGGGGCTCGGCCGGGGCGAAGTGCTCGCGGCGGAGATCGGGTCCCAGCTCCACGTCCGCGCCGCGCGGGAGGACGGCCAGGTGATCTCGATCCTGCTCAGCCCGAAGTTCCCGCCGTTCAGCCTGGCCGGGTACATCGATCACGACACGCGGATGACGGTCCTTCCGCTGGGCGGGATGCAGGTGGAGGTGACCCGGCGCGTGCTCGGCTTCTTCCACGGAAACGAGGATCTGTCGCGGCGGGACCTGCTGGCCCCCCTGAAGGTGATGGAGGCCGTGCGCCGGAGCCTCGAGACCGGTGGCGCCGTGGCGTTCGAGACCTGAGCCGGGGAGACCCTTCCGTGTTCGAATTCAGCCGGGACGAAATTGAGCAGATCGATCGCACGAGCCTCAGAATCCTGGGCGAGATCGGCGTGCGGGTGGACGACGAGGCGTTGCGCGAGCGGGCGGTCCGCGCCGGGGCGCGGCCGGGTCGCGAGACGGACGTCCTGCGCTTGCCGGAGAAGATGGTGCGGGAGTACGTGGCCCGGGCTCCCTCGGAAGCGCGGTACGCGGACCGGCGGGGCGAAGTCCGGACGGTATCCCCCGAGGCCGACCCGACGTTCTGGACCGGAGCGGCGCTGAATTACGTGGCCGGCAGCGAGTGCCGCCCCATCACGGCCGCGGACCTGGCCGAGTTCACCCGGGTCGCTGACGCGCTGCCGAGCGTTTTCGCCGTGGTGGGCACGAGCGTGGACAAGGTCCCGCCGCCGGCCCGCGACGTGGTGGGCCTGCGTATCATGGCCGAGCACACCACGCGGCACCTTCGACCGCTCCTGTTCACGGCCGACGGCATCGCCCCGCTGGTGGAGATGGCCGAGGTCCTGGCCGGGGACGCGACGCTGCGGGAGTGCCCGCTCATCTCGTTCGGCTACTCGTGCCTCAGCCCGTTGCACTGGTCGCAGATTTCGTGCGACCTGTGGCGGGGCACGTCGGGCCACGGCCTGCCGGTGATGCTCAACGGGGAGCCCATCGCCGGGTCGACCAGCCCGGTCACGCTTGCCGGCAGCCTCGCCCTGTCGAACGCCGAGATCCTGGCCGGCGTGGTGCTGGTCCAGCTCCTCGAGCCGGGACGTCCCGTCGTGCACAACCTCGGCTTCGCCCACGCGATGGACATGCGGACGGCCGCGTGCCTGGCCGGCTCGGCCGAGTGCGCGCTGCTGGCCTGGGCCGGGGCGCGGCTGGCCGCGTTCTACCGACTGCCCTCGGCCTCGTGGATGTGCACCGACGCCTTCGTCGACGACGGGCAGGCCTCGATGGAGAAGGTCCTCACGGGCTTCGCCCACGTGCTCGGCGGCGTCGGGGTCATCTGGGGCATGGGTCAGCTCCAGAGCGAGAAGGCCCTCTCGCCCGTTCAACTGGTCCTCGACGAGGAGGTGGCCGCGGCGCTGCTCCGGTTCCGCCGCGGCTTCCGCGTGGACGAGGAATCGTTGGCGTACGACGAAATCCGCGAGGTGGTCGAGGAGGGTGGCGACTTTCTCTCGCACGAGCACACCCTGCGCCACTTCCGCGACGAGTTGAGCGAATCGCGTCTCCTGGCTCGGTGCCAGCGCGAAACGTGGGAGGCCGCGGGGAGCCGCGCCCTGGCCGACCGCGCCGCCGACCGGGTCCGCGAGATCCTGGCCGCCCCGCCGAGTGAGCCCCTTTCCGAGGACCAGCGGCGAGAGCTCCGCGCGATCGAGAAACGCGTCCTGGACCGCCTGGAAGCCGGTTCGTGAATGCCTTGCCGGCCCTCGGCAGACTCGACGGGCACCGCCGCAGCGCGAAGTCGCCGTCGCGGCGTTTGACCGATCTGCCCGCAAGTGGTACCCTGTAGCGGATAGGTTGGCCCCCTGTTTCCGCCGGATTTGCGAGGCATCTCTTGACCCTTTCCATTCGACGGATGCAAGAGGCCGACGTGCCGTTCGGCCTGGAGCTCTGCCGGATCGCCGGCTGGAACCAGGTGGAGGCGGACTGGCGCCACCTGCTCGAGGTCGAGCCCGAGGGCGTGTTCGTGGCCGAAACCGGCGAGGGCCCCTGTGCGACGGGCTCGGCGGTGGCATACGGGGACCGCGTCGGCTGGATCGGGATGATCCTGGTCCACCCGGCGGCGCGCCGCCGGGGTGTCGCGACCGCCCTGATGGATCGGTGCATTGCGTACCTCGAAGGCCGCGGCGTTGAGAGCATCAAGCTCGACGCCACGGACGAAGGCCGGGCGGTGTATCGCGACCTCGGCTTCCGCGACGAGCGCCCCGTGCATCGCTACGTGGGCGCGGTTTCCGGAGGCTCCGAGGCAGGCGGTGGGCTGCGTCCCCTGAACGATGCGGACTGGCCGAAAATCGCCAAGCTCGATCGCCGGGCCTTCGGGGCGGACCGGTTGCGGCTCCTTCGGCTCCTGGCGCGGGACGGCAAGGCGTTGGCTGCCGGCAAAGCAGGGGACCCAACGGCCTGCGGGTTCCTTCGCACGGGCCACGAGGCCGCGCTCCTGGGGCCCGTCGTTTCGGAGAACGCCGAGACGGCCGCCCGGGTGGTGGACGGCCTGTTGGTTGAGGCCACCGCGCCGCGGGTTTACTGGGACGTGCTGGTGGACAACGCGGCCGCACGGGACGCCGCCGAGCGCCGCGGCTTCCGTGCCGCTCGACGGTTGACGCGAATGGTCCGTGGCGAGAAGATGAATCCGGGCACGGTTGAGGCCGTCTATGCAACGGCGGGCTTCGAGCTGGGGTGAGGCTCCGGCTGCGGTTTCGGGAGAAGCGCATGCGGGAAGGTTTTCGCTTGGCAGTGTGTTCCATGGCAGCCGTCTTTTGCGCGGTCGCGCTGGCGGGCTGCCGGGAGGAGCCCGAGGAGGAGCAGGCCTGGGACCCGCCCAAACCGCCCATCCGCGTTCCCAGCCGGGCGGAGCGGAGTGAGCGGACGGGGCAGTTCGAGTACGATCCGGCCGCCGAGTACGAGGCCGTGGTGAAAACCTCCGTGGGGACGTTCCGGCTGGCGTTCTTCCCCGAAGAGACCCCGAAGGCGGTGGAGAATTTCCTTCGCCTTGCGGCCGGGGGGTTCTACGAGGAAGTGATCGTGCACCGCGTGATCGCCGACGAGCTGATCCAGGCCGGCGACCCGGAGGGAACCGGCAGCGGCGGTCCCGGCTACTTGATCGAGGGGGAGTTCACCGACCGACCGTTCAAGGTCGCCACGGTGGGCATGGCCCGGCGGCGCGACGATCCGGACTCGGCGGGCAGCCAGTGGTTCGTCTGCCTGAAGCGGAGGCCTCAACTGGACGGAAAGTATACCGCCTTTGCGCGAGTGATCGATGGCCTCGACGTGGTGCGGAAGATCAGCCGAGTCCCCGTCGAAGGGGAGCGGGCGGTCGACCCGATGCGCCGCCAGCGGCCGGTGGATCCGCCCGTGATTCTGGGTATCGAAGTCGTAAAGACAGGTGAGGGAGACGGCGAGGCGGACGCGGAAAACGATGCCGAGGACTCCGAGGGGGAGGCCCCGTGAGACGTTTCCTTCGGCCGGTCGCGGTTGCCCTCGCAACCTGATTCTTGATTCTCGGGTGCGGAAGGTCCGCTCGCGAGGCGTGCAACGAACACTGGCTTGGGAGAGCGTAATGCGAATTCCTGTGAGATGGTTTGGTGCGTTCGCGGTGGTGCTGCTTGCGTGCGGCGCCGGCGTGCTGATGGAAGCTCATGCGGGCCCGGCCGAACCCGCCGAGGCGGCGGAGCCTTCCGGCGGCGCCGCGGCTGAAGAGGCGGAGGTCGAGGTGGAGCACCCGGAAGCGGCTTCGGCCGAGCCGGCACTTGAGAGCTCCACGGCGAAGCTGAGCTACTGCCTGGGCGCGGACATCGGAACCAACCTTCGCCGGCAGAGCATCGAGATCGACGTGGAACTGTTCACTCGGGCCCTCGAGGCTGCCCTGGCGGGCGAGGACCTCGCCATGAGCCCCGAGGAGATGAAGCGATTCATGACCGCCTGGCAGCAGCAGCAGCGTGCCAGGATGCAGCAGCAGCGCCAGGAAATGGGCCGTGAAAACAAGGCCGAGGGCGAGGAGTTCCTGGCCGAGAACGCCGAGAAGGAAGGCGTCGTCACGCTGCCCAGCGGACTCCAGTACAAGGTGCTCCGCGAGGGCGCCGGCGCGCAGCCCGACCCGGAGGACGAGGTGGTCGTCAACTACACCGGGACGTTGATCGACGGCACGGTCTTCGACAGCAGCGCGCAGCGCGGCCGGCCCGCGGAGTTCCCCGTCAACGGCGTCATCAAGGGCTGGACCGAGGCGCTTTCGAAGATGAAGGTCGGCGGAAAGTGGAAGCTGTTCATCCCGCCCGAGCTGGCATACGGGCAGCGAGGCGCCGGCCAGGCCATCGGGCCGAACGAGACGCTGATCTTCGAGGTCGAGTTGCTCGAGATCAAGCCCGAGGCCGAGCAGGCGGGTGGCGAAGCCGACCGGCCCGCCGGGGACGCCGGCGACGACGCGGAGTAAGCCGCCCCGGCGATCCGCGCCGAGCGAGCGGGCGTCGGTCGCGCCGAAGCGCAGGTCGCGGTGGCC
>CAZGEE010000179.1:0-4773 GCA_964525035.1 uncultured Anaerolineales bacterium | reverse complement strand
CCGGGGCTCCGGCCGAGGCGCAGGCGGGCGGGCGAACGCCCGAGGGCAAAGTCATGCCCTGAAGCCGGGGCGCAATGCGAAAGGGGTGGGACCATGGCAACGGCAATCATCCTGGTGCAGTGCGAGCGGGACAAGATTCCCACTGCCGCCGAGAAGTTCCTCGAGGTCGAGGGAGTCAGCGAGGTCTACTCCGTCGCCGGGCAGTGGGACCTCGTGGCCATCGCCCGCGTGCCCCGCGACCAGGACCTGGCCGAGCTGGTGACGCGCCGCTCGGCCGGCATCCCGGGCATCGTCCACACCGAGACGCTGATCGCGTTCCAGACGTTCAGCAAGTACGACCTGGACCGGCTCTTCTCGATCGGCCTGGACGAGTAACCGCGAGCGGCACTGCCTTGAAGCTCCCCGCGGGTTTCTCCGGCGGGCGTAGATTCTGAACGGCCTATTGCGGCCGGGCTTCCCCGAAACCGGACCGAAACGGAGTACCAGAACCATGACCGGACGTGAGATCATCGACGCCTGCCTCCGCTTTCGGAAGCCCCCGCGCGTGGGGATGACGCTCCCCGATCCGTTTCCGAACGACGTCGCCACCTTCGGGCCGCGGCCGGCGCCGGAGTTCCGCCGGGAGCGGTGGACCGAGGGCGGGAACGAATACTGGACCGACGAGTGGGGCTGCACGTGGGGCCGGGTGGGCGAGATTTCCAAGGGCGAGGTGGTCCGCGGAGCCATCGAGGACTGGGACCAGCTCGACGAGTACGAGCCGCCCGACTTCGGCGACGACCGCCGGTACGAAGCCGGCCGCAAGGTCGTCCGCGAGCACCCCGACCGCTACATCATCGCGGGGCTGCCCGGCGGATGGGTCTTCGCCACGGCGCGGAAGATCCGCAAGATGGAAACCTACCTGATGGACCTGGTGCTGGAGCCGGAGCGGATCGAGCGGCTGCACGACCTGATCGTGGCCGAGAACGAGAAGGTGATCCGCAAGGCCGCCGAGCTGGGCGCCCACGGCGTGATGGTGGCCGAGGACTGGGGCTCGCAGACGGGGCCGCTGGTCTCGCCCGAGATGTTCGCCCGGGTCTTCAAGCCGCGCGTCGCCCACGTGTGCGGCCTGGCGCACGACCACGGGCTCGACTGCTGGATGCACTCCTGTGGACGGATGACCGACCTGATGCCGGACCTCATTGACGCCGGGGTGGACGCCTTCCAGTTCGACCAGCCACGGCTCCACGGCATCGAGCACCTGGACGAGCGGTTCGGCGGGCGGGTGGCGTTCTGGTGCCCCGTGGACATCCAGACCACGCTGCAGACGCGCGACCCGGACCGGATCCGGGCGGAGGCCCGCCTGATGTGCGAGACCCTCGGGGGCCACGGCGGCGGGTTCATCGCGGGCTACTACAACGACAACCCGTCCCTGGGCCTCGACCCCTCCGTGCAACGGATCGCGTGCGAGGCGTTCGTCGAGTTCGGCGGGGCGTCCGTCGCGGCGGAGTAGATGGTCGCGGGGGCGAACGGGGTCACCAGTCGGCGACGGCCCGGGCGGCGTATTCGCGGAACAGCTCCACGTAGTGCCGGTAGTCCGGGAGCGAGACGCCCGGCGGCGTCTGGTGGTCGCAGCCCGGGAAGTATCGCCCCGAGGCCATGACCGGCAGAATCCGCTCGAACTCCTCGCGCATGGCCGACCGGCCGCGAAGCATCGCCATCTTGTCGTACGCCCCGAGCATCACCAGCTCCGGGTGATCGCGACGCAGCCGGGCGATGTCCACCCCGGCCTGGCGCTCCAGCGGTTCCACCCCGTCGATGCCGACCTCCCGGATCCAGGGGATCATCGGGTCCATCAGGCCGTCGCTGTCGATCATCACGATCGCGCCGAGGTCGTGGACGCGCGGGACCACCCGCCGATAGTACGGCGCGAGGAACTCGTCGAAGAGCTCCCTCGAGAGCATCGGCCCGTGATTGTAGGCCATGTCCTCGGCGAAGTTGATGAAGTCGGGCCGCAGGATCTCGGCCACGCGGTCGAGGCAACGGAGGTGGAACTCGGCCAGCCGGCGGTTGATTTCGTGCATCAGTTCGGGCTGGTCGTAGAAGGCGTAGAGATGGTTCTCGATGCCGAGCAGCCGGCGCGGAAACCAGAAGAACCCTTCCAGCATGATCCAGACCACGCAGTCGCCGCGGGCGTGCTCGCCGGCCCAGCGGCGGAGCTGGTCGAGGTTCTCCTCGGGCTCGGGCCAGAGGTGCTCCGCCAGTCGGCGGTCGTACTCCGCCCGGTCGCGGACGATCGGCGCGCCGTGCGACGCCGGGGCGGGAGCGTCGGGACCGAGCGCGCGGACCCACGTGAGCCGCCAGTCGTCCAGGCCCAGCCAGGCGCTGATCTCGCCGTCGGTGGTGAGCTCGCGCGGCAGGCCCTCGTCGTACCACGGTTCAAGGGTTTCCGGCCACCAGGGGGCCCACTCGAGGACCGGGAGACGGTCGATCGGCCGGCGCTTCAGGACGCCGTGGAACCGCTGACGGCAATTCATGGATCTTCCTTAACGTCTCGGTGACCGGCTCCCCCGCTCCATCGCCCGGGCGCGTTCCGGGGCGCCGGCCGTGAGCGCCGCAGGGTCGCCAAAAGCCGCTCTGATACGCCCGGGCAGCCTTTCTGTCAAGGACTCGTTTTCCCCGGTTGCGCCCGCGCCACCTGCCCCGGGGGTCCGGGGGAGGCTTGAATGCCCGGCCCTCGGCCCGATCCGTTTGCGGAGGCCGGTTTTACGGGGTATATTTAGAGATCGGGGACAGCTCCCGACCGGATGCGGCGGAGCACTTCACACGGAAAGACTCTGGAGGCGCGTATGAGAACCATCGGAACCGTTTCACGGATCGCAATTCTCGCCCTCTGCGCTGCGGGGGCCCCCGCGGTGGGACAGGACCTTCCGTCGGCGTTCGACCTGCGCGACGTCGACGGCGAAGATTACGTCACTTCGGTCAAGAACCAGACGGGCGGCACGTGCTGGTGTCACGGCACCATGGCCGCGCTGGAGAGCAACCTGCTGGTCACCGGCTTGTGGGCCGACGCCGGTGAGACCGGGGAGCCGAACCTCGCCGAGTACCATCTCGACTGGTGGAACGGGTTCAACGAGCACAACAACGACGACCGCGACCCGCCTTCCGGCGGAGGGCTCGAGGTCCACCAGGGCGGGGACTACCGGGTGGCCGCGGCTTACATGACCCGGGGTGAAGGGGCGGTCCGGGACATCGACGGGCAGTCCTACACCACCCCGCCGCCGCGGAGCGACCCGTCGTTCCACGTTTACTATCCACGCCACGTCGAGTGGTACACTGTCGGCCCGGACCTGGCGGGCATCGATGCCGTCAAGCAGGCCGTCATGGAGTACGGCGCGATCGGGACCTGCATGTACTGGGGCGGGGGATTCTACTCCCACGGGACCGACACCCACTACCAGCCGCCCGAGGACGCGTACGACCCCAATCACTCCGTGGCCATCATCGGGTGGGACGACGACCGGAGCAGCCAGGCGCCCGAGCCCGGAGCCTGGCTCTGCAAGAACAGTTGGGGCAGCTCCTGGAGCGGAGACGGGTACTTCTGGATCAGCTACTACGACAAGTGGGCCGGCCACCACCCCGACATGGGCGCGGTCAGTTTTCGCAACGTGGTCGGCAACGTCTGGGACCGGATCTACTCCCACGATTACCACGGCTGGCGGGCCACGCTCCTCGGGCCGACCGAGGCCTTCAACAGCTTCGTCGCCGACGGGGACGACGCGCTCCAGGCCGTGAGCTTCTACACCGCCGACGCCGGCGTCACCTACACCGCCACCGTCTACGACGACTTCTCGGGCGACGCGCTCGGCGGCGCGCTCGGCGGCGCGCTCGTCACCGTGAGCGGGACCTTCGCGCGCCGCGGGTTTCACACGGTCGACCTGCCGGAGCCCCTCTATCTTCCGGCGGGCGAGGATTTCTACGTCCACCTGGAGCTCTCCGACGGCAGCCACGCGTACGACTGCACGAGTGATATTCCGGTGCTGCTCGGCGCCCCGCCGCAGAAGACGATCGTGGTCTCGGCCGCGGCGCCCGGCGAGAGCTACTACTGGAACGGGGTGGAGTGGCAGGACCTCCAGGGGGTGGACACCACGGCCAACTTCTGCATCAAGGCCCTGGCCCAACACGCCGGCGCGCCGCCGCAGTTCAGCGCCGCCCTCGACGTCGAGTGGGTCTACCAGAATACGCCGCAGACCACGCAGGACCGCCACGCGGCCGTGCTGGCGATCACCCTCGACCCGCCGCCCGGGCCCGACGAGGAGTACGACGTGACGATGACCGAAGCCGAAGGAAACCACTTCCAGATCGTGCCTACGGCGGACCCGTGGGTGTTCGAGGTTCGCGGCGGACGGGTCGGCGAGAGCTCTCCGCGCGGGACGCCCTACGAAATCCACGTCGAGGCCACCCACCTGGACTTCGGGTGGATCCTCGAAGACTCCGTGCTGCTCACCCTGGTCGCGCTCGGCGACACCGACCGCAACGGGTATGTCAACGTGCTCGATAAGCTGGCGTTCAACCAGCGCCTGAACGGTATCCCGACGGGAGAGCCCGACCGGGTGTTCGACCTGACGGGCGACGGTTACGTGAACGTCCTGGACAAGGTCGCGATGAACCGCGCGCTGAACGGCATGCCCATCCCATAGTTTCCGGGGAAGCGATAGGGTCAGCTCATCTGCTGCACGCGCCGGGCGTAGCGGCGCACGTAGGCCCGCTCGTCTCTCAGGTGGGGCTCCGCCACGG
>CAZGEE010000178.1:0-4787 GCA_964525035.1 uncultured Anaerolineales bacterium | reverse complement strand
ACCGGCCGCCGGGGAGGGCACGTGAAGCCCGGGGCCGTAGCCCGAGGGATTGCTGGCATATATGTGAAGGGAGCGGAACATGATGAGAGCACGACTGCTGCTAATGGCTGTTGCAACGGCGATGCTTGTCGTCACTGGGGTGGCGCGGGCGGACACGATGTGGGGCGCGTCATCCGGCGACTGGGAAGTGGACCGACCCGAGATCTTCCAGCTTGACACAGACTCGGGACAGGTGGTTTCGGGTTCCGCCTGGACGTACTCGGACCATAACTGGATCATGGGCCTGGCCGACTCGGGCGACTATCTTTACGCGACCTCGGACCGGCTTGCCGACACGGGGAATATGCTCCTCCTGAAAATCGATCGTTCGACCGGTGCGGTACTTTCCGAGACCGACGTGGCCGGCCTCCTGGGCACCGATTATTCGCACATCAATGCTATGGAGTATGTTGACGGGACGTTGTACGGCGTCGAAAACTGTACCTGGGACGAGACCTACCGGGGACATGTCATTGCGATGAGCCTCGATGCCCAGGGAGATGTTACAGGTGCTTCGGTTGGTGCCTACGTCGGCGCTGCGCCCGACGGAGCGCTCGACTACTACGACGGCACCTTCTACGCATCCTCCTGGAAGTCGGGCGGCGACCCGGGAGAAAGCTGGATTGCGACCATCGGCGCCGCCAGCATCGGTGATGATACCGAAACGTTCGACCAGACGCTTTACACCACCCCGGCGTCGGGCCTCATGGACGGGTGGCAATTCGACAGCGATGGCGACCTGATCGGCGTGTCCTGGCAGAACACCGGGTTGTACGACATTGACCCCACGACGGGAGCCACAACGACGTTGTTCGATTCCATAGACGGCATCGCTTCCGGTCATACGCTCAGCGGCCTGGACGCCGTCCCCGAGCCGGCGACGATGGCGCTGTTGGGCGTGGGCCTCGCGGGCCTGGTTGCGCGGCGTCGGCGCAAGTAGGTCTTCCGAGGCACCGGGGGAAACATCGCCGAAGAAGAATGCCGAAGGGGAGGATCGCTCCGCGATCCTTCCCTTTTTCTCGGCTTTGTTCTCGCCAATAAAGGTTGAGGGGCCGACCGGGTGCGCCTCGGGCCTTGTGTGCGGAGTTCACGACAGATACGGCGCCTGCCCGCTGTCGTCGGTGTACTCGTGCAGCTCGATCCGGTTGCCGTCCGGGTCCGACAGCCACGCCTGCCAACTGTGGTCGGATCCCTTGACCACGGGGCTCACTTCCACCTCGCGACCTTCGAGCGACTTCACGGTGGCCCGGATGTCGTCAACCTCCAGGCAGAAATGCGAGTAGCCGGGATGCTCCGGCCGCGGGTCCACCCGGTCGGCGCGGAACAGTTCCAGGAAGGTCCGTCCGCCCACGTGGAAGTACTGGCCGAACTTCTGCCCGTCCTCCCGCCGAAACGCGAACGCCGTCTGCAGGCCCAGCACGTCGCGGTAGAACGCGACCGAGGCGTCGAGGTCGCGAACCCGAAAGCACACGTGCGCCAACCCCTTGACCATTCTCCGACCCCCTTTCGCGCCACTCCCGGGTTGCGCCACGCTTGCGGCAAGCGGTGTCCCGCACAACGGCTCGGAAGCATCCCTTACGTAACGTAGCGAGAACCCGCAACAGGCACAAGTGAAAAGGCCGCCTTCCGCCTGCCCGGATGAATCCCCGGACCCCGGGGCGCCCGGCGGGGTTATACCCATGGCGGACAGCCCGCCCCGAAACGGCCACCGAACCCTCACTGCGGAGGAATCCCTGTGACGCGAACCCGTCCCCTGTGCCTCGTCCTGGCGCTGGCCCTCTGCGTCGTCGCTGCCGCCTCGGCAGAGCAGATGTTCCCCGCGAAGCCCGGCGGCGACGGCCTGAGCGCGTACCCGGTCGCCTCGACGTCCGGGTTGGAGCCGATCCCCGCGGGCTGGACTCGCGAGACCGGCCGCGACTTCACCAACTGCATGCTCGCCCACGAGGACCTGGTGCCGGGCCCCGGTGCCGGCGTCCTCGTCACCGAGAGCTACCCGCTACCCGAGGCCCGATGCGGCGGAACTTCTTCGTGGACTTCCGCACCCTCGGCGTGGCCTACTGGCCGGCGAACATGAAGAGCCAATCCGGCTGGATCTGGCCCGTCCGCGACGCGAACAATTGATGCGGCTGACACTCATCGCTTGGTGGGCGCTCCCACCGAAGTCGCGCTGGTCTTTCTCGGCGATCCGGCCTGCGGAGGCGCTGTGGATTGGCGCCGACAGTTCCTCCGAGGCCTGAGAGTTACCGGGGAGTGCGCGCCGGTCCGCGAAGGGCATGGTCCGTGAAGAAAACCCGTGGCGGCCGCTGCCGTCTGCTGACAACGACCGCCTTGGATCGCTGGGGGCCGGGTCACGGCCTCGCCGTCTGTTCAATACCCGCCTTGCCCGGGCTTGTCCGGGGCGGGCGTTCTCGCTACCGGCGGCGACCCCCGGGGCGCCGCACCGCCAGGCCGATCGCGCCGAGACCGAGCAGCACCATGGTCGCCGGCTCGGGGATCAGAACGCCCTGGGTCTCGATGACGTCGTTGCCGCAACCCCACGTCTGGTGGGCCGAGCCGCCCTGGGGCGCGGTGGCGCCGAAGAGGCTCAAATCCACCGTGTACTCGATCAGAAACGTGTCGTCCTCAGCGCCGCCGTAGTCGAACGTGGCGGTGGCGATGCTGCCGGAGCCCAGGAGTTGACACGCTTCGATGCCGGCATCGACGGCCCACGGGCCGGCGATCTCCGGCACCGTGGCATCCGCGCCGTAATCGTTCTCGCACACGGACGTGTTGCCGGCGTAGCTGCGATTGCCCGCCTCCAGCGTCACCACGTCGTCCGGCCCGTCGATCCGGTAGACCGACCCGGCCGCGAGGCCCTGGTTGGCGCTCTGCGTGACCACGGCATACGTCTGATCCTCGAGCGTCAGGAACAGGTCCCCGAGATGAAAGTCCGTGCCGCTGAAGCCGGCCACGTACGCCGAACTGGTGACCACCAGCGCCTGGACCTGCGTGTCGGTCAGGCGAAGGTACATCTCCTCCATGTCAATTAGCTCCCCCCCGGCGCTGAGGCCCGGGCTCGGCACGTAGCCCACGCCGCTGGGGTACTTGACGGGGGCGTAGTCGTTCTCCAGCGCGAAGCTCATGTTGCCCGCGACGCCATGGATCGGCCCCGCCACGCTGAAAGGTGTTACCCCCCATCCCGTGACTTCGCCGTCCGCCGGATCGATCGTGATCACGTCGGCCGACGCGGCACCGCACAGGGCGATGCCCGAGATCAGAACAGCACACATCCCCTTCGTTACCCCTCTGGAACTCATCTGGTAAACCCTCCCGGCGATTCACAAACGGAAACGGCTCGGCGTACCGGCAACTTGCCGGCGCCGGTACGTGCTCTTGCGCCACGCGCGCAAGACGAGAAACCGTCTTATCCTTCTTCTGTTTTGGCGGACGAAACTCCCGCACCGTGAGGCCCGCAACCTTCTCCGCAACGCGGCCTCGTGCATGCGCCGGCTGCGGCGCATAAAGGCCGCAGTCAGGCACGCGTCATGCGCCCCTCCCCCCTTTCCCTCGGGCACGGAAGCCCGATGAAACGAAGCAGGTGCGCGACGGCCTCGCGTGCCACCTCATAGGTGGCCCGCAGGGCGCCCACTCAATCACCGGTGCTTGTCACGGCGACACCATCGGCGAGTGTGACCGGCCCGCTCCGCCGGGTCAGCATGGTTCAGGGATGATCCCCCCAGGCAGGCTCAGTCGCCTGTCAAGGAATCGCAAACGACGTGCCACAAAGCCTTGACAAAAGGCCGGTCGGTTCCTAACTTATTATCGAAAAAGGACTTAGTATAACAGGCAGGCCCCTCGGGCGGTCTCTGGGAAATCTGGCGGAGCGTTGTGATAAGACATCGCCGGTTGATTTTCGTAAACGCGGGGTTCGCGAACCGGGATGTAGTGCCATTGCGCACGACCACGTCCCGACTTCGTCGAGGATCTCCGCTGCGCTCCGACGAACGTGGCCGTGGCACCCCGCGCGTGTGACAGTCTTCACGACCCGGCCTGCGGCCGGACCCGGCCACCGGCGCCGGGGCGTAAAACCGTCGCGCCGGCGCAACCTTCATGTGCCGCGCTCATTCCCCATGCCTCTTTGCGAAGCGAGAAGCAAGGGGCCTGCCCGGCGGTGACGGACATGAAGCCGCGCGGACCCGATCAGGGCAGCGCGTGGCCGATGCGTTGGCGGACCGCCTTCATGTCGTCGCCGCTGACGCGGCCGGAGGTGTCCACGTCGTACCGCAGGGTCTCGGCCGAAAGCGCCTGCCCCCCGCGGTCGCGCACGGCCAGGACGTCCGCTTCGGTGACCTCGCCCGAGCTGTTGACGTCGCCGACGAGCACACTCATCTCGAGCGTGGTCGCCCCGGAGAGCTCGTGGCCCTCGACGGTACGGATGGCCGGCGACAGGCTCACGGTGTAGCGGTCCGCGTCGGGCAGGGCCGAGGCCAGGGCGACCACGAGGGTCGTCCCGCCGTCGGCCGGCGAGACGGAGGCGATGCGGCCGGCCTGGTCGCCGCCGGCCTGGCCGACGATCGAGACCGGGTTCTCGCCGAGGGTGGCCGGGTCGATCGCCTCGCTTAGGTCGGCCAGCAGGGCCGCCGGCCCGCCCTCGTTGGCGAAGACGTAGCCGTCCGGGGCGTCGGCTTCGAGCGCGCCCGCCGGGCCGAGCTCCGCCCGCGCACGCCAGCCGGTCACCACGCCCGAGGGCGTCCAATCCATCGCGTAGC
>CAZGEE010000177.1:3016-4825 GCA_964525035.1 uncultured Anaerolineales bacterium | reverse complement strand
CCTACGGCATGCGGGTCCATGACCTTTGTGAACGCCGGGGCCGCTTCGACGCCGAAGCCCGGAAGCTGGTCCGTAGCGTGGTGGCGAAGACCGGGCGGATCGCCCGGCACGATGCCAAGCTGCAGGCGCGGCGAGCCGGGCGGTGATCGTAGCCCGTGCCTGGCGCGCGTTTGCTCGTCGCTTTGAAAAGGCCGACGTCTTTGGACCCGGATGCATCTCATCGGGGCCGCGGTTTCTTTTACAAAGCCTTTACCTCGAACGGGTCCGGGGCGCTTCTTTTCCAGTTGCCGCCCAGGAGATATTCAGCTAGATTATGACCGATGCGAATCGCCTTGGTGATTGAGCACCTGGACCGTCGGCGGGGCGGTGCCGAGACGTACGTGCACGATTTCGCGACCTATCTGCTCGGCCAGGGCCACGAGGTGCAGATTCTGGCGCAGGACGTCCACGAGCCCCCGGCGGGGGCCGAAGTGCACGTGGTGCGTCCGGACCGTGGCCTTCCCTGGCGGAAGGCGGTCCGGTTCGCCCGGGCGGTCCGCCGGAAGCTTGGTGAGCTCCGGCCCGATACGTCCCTGGCCACGGGCAAGGCCCTCGGGATGGGCGTCTATCAGCCTCACGGCGGGACGGTCCGGGCCTCGCAGCGACAGAACGCGGCGCGGCTGCGGTCCGACGCGGGACGCGTCCTGAAGTTGGCCGTTGCGCGGAGTGGCCCGAAACACCGGGCGGCATGGCAACTGGAGGCCGACCAGTTCGCGGACCCGGGCACGCGATTCGTAGCGATCAGCCGAATGGTCTGGCGGGACATGCGGACATTCTACCGCGTGCCGGAGGAGCGGATGAGCCTGGTCTACAACGGCGTGGACCTGGAGCGGTTCCACCCGGCCCGCTGTCGGGAGCACCGTGAGGCTGCGCGCGTCCGGCTGGGCATTCCGGAGGGGGCCACGGTTTTGCTCTTGGTGGCTCACAACCCGAAGCTGAAAGGTTTGCGGGAACAAATTGGGGCCCTCGCTCGTCTAACACGCGAGGAAAGACAGGGTCTGTGCCTGCTGGTCGTGGGCAGAGGGCGGACGGCTCCGTACCAACGGCTGGCGCGGCGGTTGAATATCGCCGAGGCGGTGATTTTTGCCGGCCCGCAGGAGGACATGGCGTCGGTCTACGGGGCGGCGGATGCCCTGGTGCACCCGACGTGGTACGATCCGTGCAGCCTGGTGGCCCTGGAGGCGCTCGCGTGCGGGTTACCGGTGCTGACCACGCGGCTGAACGGTGTCTCGGAGTTGATGGAAGGCCGCGGTGCCGGCGTGATCCTCGACTCGCCCCGACCGATCACGGCGCTGGCCGAGGGGGCGCGGGGGCTGTTGGACCCGGCTCGCCGCGAGGCCATGGGCCGAGCCGCGCGGGGGGTGGCCGAAGAGCACCCGGTGGAGAGGAACTTCCGTGAGATGCTCGACCTGCTGGCCCGGTCGGCGGAAGGGGGCGAGCCGTGAGCCCGACGGCGGCTCTTTGCTTTGCCGGTTTCGTGGTGGCGGCCTACCTGTTGGGCTCGGTGCCGTTCGGCTTTGTCATGGGCCGGGTCCGCGGCGTGGACATCCGGCAGCACCGTTCGCGAAACATCGGGGCGACCAACTGCTGGCGGGTCTGCGGATGGCGGGCCGGCCTGGTGGCATTCCTCCTGGATGTCGGCAAGGGCTTCGCCGTGACCTGCTGTGTCGGGCTCGCCACGACGCGGTGGCCGCTCTTCGCGGGGCTGAGCGCGCCCGTGCGGTACCTGCTGGAGGTCGTCGCCGGAGCGGCGGCGATCGCGCCGGGCAC
>CAZGEE010000177.1:0-3006 GCA_964525035.1 uncultured Anaerolineales bacterium | reverse complement strand
TTCCGCTGTACCTGCGGTTTCACGGGGGCAAGGCCGTGGCGACCAGTCTCGGGGTATTGCTGGGCATCCCCGTGCTGCTTCCGCTGGCGGCGGGGGCGTTCGTGGTGTGGGCCCTGGTCTTCCTGGCCACGCGGTACGTCTCGGTCGCGAGCACGGCCGGGGCGCTGGCAGTGCTGGCTGCGGCGGCCACGGTGAACCCCGCCGAGGGTTACCGCCTCGACGTGGTCAGTCCGTGGACCCACCGCTGGCCGCTGACGGGGTTCGTGCTGGCGATCGTGGTGCTGGTGCTTCTTCGGCACCGCGAGAACTATAAACGGCTTCTCACCGGGACGGAGAACAAGTTCGGATGGAAGAAGTCTCCGCAACGCGAGGGACATTCGTAAGGTCAACGTGCGCTGAGGATGGGGATGCCCGGGCGGCCCGGGTCATCGAGGCGAGAATCGCAACGAAAGGGGAGGCCGAGTCTGGCAAGGAGAGCGGTCATGAAGCGCACGCTGGTCGTAAGTTCTTTCGTCGCTCTGTTGCTTTTCGTTCCACACGTCTGTGCGGCGGCGAACCTGTCCATGAGAACGGTCGAATCGCCCGTGCTGAAAAGTATGCCGGCGATGAAGCTGGTGATCCGTTCCGAGGACACCCTCCGCATGCTGGGCCTGGCGGGCCGGCTCGATATTGATTTCGAGAACGAGATGGGAATTTTCATCTCGCTGGGCGGGGAACGGCAAAACCTGGAGGCCGTCGAGATCAAGAGTGTCCGGGACACGGGCGAGAAGCTGGTGGTCGAGACGAAGAAGTACGGTTTCGGGGACATGCTCGACATGGAGGAGAAGATGCCTCCGTTCCACCTGGTGGCGGTTCCGAAGAGCGACTTGCCGGTGGAGGGATTCCCCGACCAGGTTGAGCCCTGTGAGGGGTTGTGTGCCGTGAGCTCGCTTTTGCCGGTGAAACGGGAGGTGACGTATTTGGACTTTCGGGACAAGGGCATGAACCGGGGCTACGAAGTGGAGAAGGAGAAGCCGGGATCGGCGCTCCTGAAGAGTCACGAGTGGCTCCACTCCGTGGCGTTCTTCGCGGGCAAAGGGAACCATCTGCGATCGGTCCGGCTCCGGATTCTGAGCCTGAAGGTGGGGGCTCGGGCGGCCGTCGAAATCGAAATCTGCGGTCCGGGAATCCAGACGCGGAAGCCCAGCGGAGGATACATCTGCCCGGCCTCCCGGGAGCGGCTTGAAGAAGGTCTCGGCGCGGCCTTCGACATCGCCGACCGGTTCATCCGCAAGGCGGCCTACCAGGTCGAGTGGTTGTACGAAAACCCGAAGACCCACAAGCCGCGCCTCATACTGCCGGCCATCGGCAAGTCGGATATCAACGTGGAGAAGTTCCGCAAGTGGGCCGGCTGCGACGGAACGACGTACAGGTGTCTCCGGGAAACGTCGATCGGAACGCTGGAAGAGGTGGGCGAACGGGGCAGTGTCCGTTGGATCCCGCCGTACTATAGCGCCCGGAAGAAGGTCGAGGGCGTCGGCACCGTGGTGGGCCGCTACAGTACCTTCAACCTGTTCCAGTTGAAGGTTGAGGACGTCGAAGCGACCGACGAGGAAACGCTGCGCAAGCAGTTGAAGGAAATCGCACACGATCTCGGCGTGCGCTTCGAGGACGACGCGCTGGAATCGGTGAAGTTCACGTTCCGGGTGGACTAGCCCCCGCCTCGCCGAGGCTCCGCGAAGCGAGGGAAAACCTGGGCTGCGAAGATCGCGACCCGGGCCCTACTCGGACAGCCTCTCCTCGAGCATCCGGCTGACCACCCGCGGGTTGGCCTTGCCCTGGGACGCCTTCATGATGTGACCCATCACGCGGCCGAGCGCCTTCTTCTTGCCCGCCTTGAAATCGGCCACCGGCCCGGGGTTGGCCTCGATGGCCTCGTCGATCAGCCGGTCCAGCTCCCCCGTGTCGCTGACCTGCGCAAGGCCGTGTTTCTCGATGACGACCACCGGCGACACGTCCTCTTCGAACAGCTTAGGCAACACAACCTGACTGGCCGCAGAATTGCTTACGTGGCCCTCTTCGACCTCTCTGACCAGCTCGGTTAGTTTCTCGACGTTGGGTGCCCAACTTGCGCCGGGGATCGTTGGGCTTGCAGAAGCTGGTTCGGTTTCTATATCGTCGAAGGACAAATTGCGCGCCTTCAATTCCCTTGCAACGCCTTGCGTCAGCCAGTTGGCCGCGTCTTTCGCGTGGATTCCGCTCTTAACCATTGCCTCAAAAACCTCGCTCGCGTGCTTCGTGGTAGTCAGCACACCCGCGTCGTACTCGCTGAGCTCATAGTCGCGCACGAGCCGGTCCTTCATCGCCAGCGGAAGCTCCGGAAGCCCGCGGCGGATTTCCTCGACCCACTCGGCCTCGGGCTCCACGACCACCAGGTCGGGCTCGGGGAAATAGCGGTAGTCGTGGGCCTCTTCCTTCTCGCGCTGGACGAACGTCTCGCCCGTGGTGTCGTTCCAGCCGCGCGTCGTCTTACCGCCCTGGTCCAGGGTGATCCGCCGGTCCTCCCACTCGGCGAGCTGGCGGCGCTGCTCGAACTCGACGGCCCGCTCGACCGCGCGGAAACTGTTCAGGTTCTTCAGCTCCACGATGGGCGTGGCCTCGGTCCGGCCGTCCTCGGTGATCCGCAGGTTGATGTTGGGCTCGAACCGCATGTGCCCCATCTGCATGTTCGCCTCGCTGACGCCGAGGTAGGTCACCAGTTGCCGCAGCCCCGTGCAGTAGGCCCGGGCCTCCTCCACGCTGTGGATGTCCGGTTCGCTCACGATCTCCAGCAGCGGCGTGCCCGTCCGGTTCAGGTCCACCTCGCTGGCGTTGACTCCGCCCTCGGCGTGGGCGAGCTTCCCGGCGTCCTCCTCCAGGTGGACGCGAAGGATGCGCACTTTCTTGCGGCCCTCGGACGTTTCGATCTCCAGCGCCCCGTGCTCGCCGAGCGGCAGGTCGTACTGGCTGATCTGGTAGTTCTTCGGC
>CAZGEE010000176.1:0-4842 GCA_964525035.1 uncultured Anaerolineales bacterium | reverse complement strand
GTCGCTCTGTCGGTTCCTGCGCGGGGGTCGGCTTTTCCGCCGGTTCCTCCGGTTCACTTGCCGAAGGCTCCGGCGCGGTTTCCGGACGCGGCTCGGGCGGCGGGGTCGGTTCCTCAGGGGCGGGCCCGGGCTCCGCGCCGTCGGGAACGTAGTGCCATTGGCCGTCGCGAAAGATGTAGCGCTCCTCGGCCGCCGCCGGCACGCACAGGAAAACGAACGCGGTCAGAATGACGGTGAACACACGCACAGGTGGACCTCGCTTTTCAAGTTTCTAAGGCGCCCAGCGCATCGCCCGAGGTTCTCGGCCGAGATGATATGCCCAGTACGCGCGCAGAAGACGTCTCATTTCCTTCGCGGTGCTCTCGGCCAGGTGCACCTTGCGGAGTTGTTCCGAACTCGCCGAGGCCAGGAAACTCAAGGCTTCCAGGGCCTTGGCTTTCGCCGGGATCCCTTCCTCTCCCTGACTTCGACACCGCCGACACAGCACTCCGCCCGCCGCCGGGCTGAACAGCGCGCCCTGGCGCTCGGAACGGCGGCGCCGGCACGAAACACAGCGCCCGAGTTCGGGCATCAGCCCCAGCAGCCGGAGGAGCTGTAGCTCGAAGTAATATAACAGGATAGCCGAATTCTGCCCGGTACTCAAGGCCCGAAGCGTTTTCGTCAGGGAATCGAATAGCTCCGGTGAGGGGTCGAGCTCTTCCGTTCCCAGCAGGACCAGTTCGGCGGCGCAGGAGGCCGCTCGAAACGCGGGCAGACGGTCCCGCAGGCCGGGGAACGTCTCCGCCTGGGTCAGTTCGGCCAGGGTGCCGAGTCGGCTCTGGGGCCGGGCCGAGAAGACCGCCTCGACCCGCTGGAGCTTGTCGATGGGGCCTCCGAAGGGGCTCTTGGGGCGCTTAGCTCCCTTGGCCAGGGTCCGGACTTTGCCGTTTCGACGCGAAAAGAGGGTCACGATCTGGCTGGTCTCGCTGTAGTCGGAAACCGTCAGAACGACCGCCTCGTCGGTCACCAGGGCCAACCGCGTGCCTCCCCGTCACTTCTGCGAACGGACGTGCTGATCGGAACCCTCGATGCGGATGCGCGCCACCCGACGCAGGTCGGCCTCCAGGATCGTGATGGTAAGCCCCTGGTAAGAAAACGACTCGCCGGGCTTGGGAATGTACCCGAGTTTCGAGCAGACGAAGCCGCCCGCCGTGTCGTAGTCCTCCTCTTCCGGGAGCTCGATCTTGAGCTTGTCGTTGACCTCATTCACGGGGGTCCTGGCGTCGACCTCCGCCGCCGTGTCCGAGATGCGCCGAATGCCCTCGGGTTCCGTGGCGTCGTATTCGTCGGTAATCTCACCGACGATTTCCTCAATGACGTCCTCGATGGTGACCAGCCCGGCGGTTCCCCCGTATTCGTCAAGCACAATGGCGATGTGCACGCCCTGCGTCTGGAACTCGTGGAGCAGCTCGGTCAGTTTCTTTGTCTCGGGGATGAACACGGCGTTGCGATGCACCTCGGAGACGGCCTTCTCCTCGAATCCCGGCTCGCCGCTCGCGCCGAGCAGGTCCTTGGCGTAGACCACGCCGACGATCGTGTCGAGGTTTTCGCGGTAGACCGGGATGCGACTGTGCCCCTGGGCGACCGCGAACTCGCGCGCCGCGTGGAGGGGAGTGTTTTCCTCCAGGCAGGCCATGTCGGTCCGCGGCGTCATGATGCGGGCGACGTCGGCGTCCTTCAGTTCGATGATGCTCTCGATCATCTCCTTTTCTTCTTCCTCGAACGCCCCCTCGATCTCGCCTTCCTTGACCATGCTCAGCAATTCACTTTCGAGTTCCTCCTCACGGTCCTCCTGGTCGGGGACGCCCGAGAGTCGTCGGACGGGCCAGTCGCACAGGCGCAGCAAGGCCACGACGGGCCAGCCGAGCGCCCGCAACAGGAAGAGCACCGGAAGGGTGCGGACGAGAACCCGCTCGGCGTTGTAGCGGGCCCAGGCCATTGGCACCGCCACGCCCAGGACGAGCAGGGCAAGACCGGCCAGCAGCCCGCCTAGAATCCATGCGGCAATTCCGGCCCGGTCGGCAAGGTAAACCGTGACCAGGACGATGAAGGCCACGTTGGCGACCATGCGCCAACTTGCCGCCCCCAGAATCAGCGATTCCTCATTCGCGTGGAAGCGGTCCAGGTCGGCTCGCCGGCCCTTTTCCTCGAAGGCTTCTTCCAGCCGCGCCACCGAGTATCGCCCGAGCACGTTGCTCAGCAGGGCGAAAAACAGGCTGGCGGCAAGTGCCGCCGCGGCCACGTACAGAAGAAAGATCACGTTGCGTTCCCCTACAAATCCTCGCACGGGTCCCCGTACGCGTCGGGGTACCCCAGCGAGGTCAGAATCTGGTTCTCCCGCCCGTGCATGCGTTTCGCGTCCCCGGGCGTCCGGTCGTCATAACCCAGGAGGTGAAGGCATCCGTGCACTACGTAGAGCAGCACTTCGCCCACGGCATCCTTGTTGCGCCGGGATGCCACGGCGACGGCTCGCTCCACGCTGACCACGACCTCGCCGGCCACCCCGGCGCCTTCCGAGAGAGGAAAACTCAGAACGTCCGTCGGACCGTCGTGCCGGAGGTACAGCCTGTTGAGCTCCGCGATGCGGCGGTCGTCCACCAGGGCGACGGAGACCTCGTAGCGGGTCACTCCTTCCCGCTTGAACACGGAGCGCACCGCGTCGGTCGTTGGCTCGACGATTCCCGCCAGGCGTGACTGGCAGTCGTTGACTTCGACCTCACTCATCGGTTACGGGCCTGGTCGGGTTTCCGCGACCGGCCGGGGAGTCGGCCGATTCCGGCGACCGGGCCTCCCGGGCCTCCTTTTCCTCCGATTCCGGGTAGGGAATGCGGCCGTGGTAAATCCCGATCAGCGATTTCGTCAGGCTTTGTTCCACGGCGCGGACCTCGTTGAGGGTCAGGCCGCTTTCGTCCAGTTGCCCGTCCAGCAGTCGCTTCATCACGATCTCGTGGACGCGGTCCTCGACTTTTCCCGGTGTCGGTTCCTTGACGCTTCGGACGGCGCCCTCGGCGCTGTCGGCGAGCATCAGGATGGCCGTCTCCTTGCTCTGCGGTTTCGGGCCCGGATAGCGGAATTCCGTGTCCTTGACGTCCTCTTTGCCTCCCTTACGGGCCTCGTGGTAGAAGTATTCGATGACCGTGGTGCCATGATGCTCCGCGATGAACGCGTTGATCGCCCGGGGCAGGCCGTACTGCCGGGCCATGTCCAGCCCGTCCTTGATGTGCCCCGTAAGGATCAGCTTGCTCATCTGGGGGGTCAGGTTCTTGTGATCGGCCGCGTTGGCCAGCTGGTCCTTGTTCTCGATAAAGTACTGGGGTTTGTTGGCCTTGCCGATGTCATGGAAGTATGCCCCGACGCGGGCCAGGAGTCCGCTTCCGCCGATGGCCTCGGCGGCCGGCTCCACGAGGCTCCCGAGCAGCAGGCTGTGGGAATAGGTGCCCGGGGCCTCGATGGCGAGTTTGCGCAGAGGAGGCTGGTTCACGTCGCAAAGCTCGAGCAGCGAGATGCTGGTGACGACGTTGAACACGCGCTCGATGAACGGAAGCACTCCGAGTACGACGAACCCGGGCAGCACCCCGGAAACCATCGCAACGAGACTGTTGAGGAACACGGTGCGGCTATCGAAGTCCCGTTGCCACATCGCCAGCGCCCACGTCATGGCCAAGTAGACGGCCCCGGTGATCAGGCCGACGCGGATGAGCTTGCTTCGGCTCCGGATTTCTCCGAGTTGGAGCACGGCTACGCTCGTCCCCATGATAAGGATGAACGCCTGCTCGAAGTCGAGCCGAACCTCCAGGGTGATCAGCAGGGCCGTCAGCCAGCTCGTCACCAGGGCGAAGCGGCGATTGTATGCGATGGTGACAATCATTGCGGCGGTGGTCAGTGGGAAAATGGTCCATCGGTCGAAGAATTTACAGGCCGCCAGCACGATCAGCAACAGGGCCACGAGAATGAAGGCCCGGATGGCCCGCTCCACCACGTTGGGCTGCCAGATGGCCGAGTAGACGGCCATGACCAGCAGCACGATGCTTACCAGAAGGACGGATCCGCCGATCGCGCCGAGGCGCTGAAGCCAGGTAATGCTTTGCAGGTAGGCTTGTTGCTCCGCCTCGAGGATCCGGATGTCCTCGCTGTCGAGCCGGGTGGGGGGGTAGATGAGCCGATCCCCGCGCTTCTTCTCGACGGTGGCCGGCGCGGTCTGCTCGGCCGCCTCGTCCCGCCTGCGGGTCGTCATCTCCTCACGGTAGACGAGGTTTGCCGACGGCGATCGCACGATCCGCTCCACCAGCTTCGCGCGGAGTTCGCGGCCGGCGCTGCTGTCGGCGAATACTTCCTGAACCTTCTTCGCGACGCGGTCCCGGAATTGCTCCAGGTCCTCCGTGTCATGGATGTTGATCAGCTCGGCTTCCTCGCGCGTCTCGATTTCGCCGTCGCTGGTAATGGAGATTCTCCCTCGCGGGTCGCTGAACTCCCGCAGGTGCTGGTCCCGGGAGAGCAGCGGCATCCGGTCCACGGAGGAGAGTACTTTCTCCAGCCTCTGGAGGAACTCCTCGGCGCGGCGCGGCTCCGCGGCGATCTTTCTCAACTCGGGAAGGTAGGCGCTGAGCGTCCACTTCTCGATGAGCTGTTGCGCTTCTCCATCATCGTCCCTGGAGGGTTTGGCGCCCTGGGGTGTCCCGTCGGCCGGGGTGTCCGGTGAGGGCTCTTCGGCTTCGACGTCTTCTTCGGGGGCCGCCGGTCGGGTCTCAGGTTGTTCTTTCGGCGGCTCCGTCGGCTGGTCCGTTTCCTCGCCCGGGGCAGTCG
>CAZGEE010000175.1:0-4850 GCA_964525035.1 uncultured Anaerolineales bacterium | reverse complement strand
TCCCCGTGCTGGCGGAATACTTCCTCTCCCGGCTCGCTCCGCGCGAGGGAGAGCGGGACGTGCGGCTGACGCCGGATTGCGTCGAACTCCTGTGCACCTACGACTGGCCCGGCAACGTCCGCGAACTGGAGCACCTGGTGGAACGGATCTGCGTGCTCGGCCTGGGGCCCGAGGTCTCCGCCGAGACGCTTCGGTCCTGGCTTACCGGGGCAGACCGGAGCACCGGGCCGCGCTTCGCCCCGGGGACGCCGCTGGAGGACGTCGAACGGGAGATGATCCGGGCCACGCTGGAGAAGATGGGCGGCCACCGAGCCCGGACCGCCGAGGCGCTGGGGATTTCCGTGCGGACGCTGGGCATGAAGATCAAGGCGTACGCGCTGGCCGACGTGGGCCGGGGCGTCGCGGGACGGAGTCGGCAGAAGTTGCCGGTTCGGGCGCAATAACCTCCGGTTCCGGGAGGGGCCCGTTCGGGCCGAGTGAGGAGCATCGCAGGATGGAGCGGATCGTAAGTCGTTTCCTGAAAAAGCGTTACCGGGTGCGACCCGCTCCGCGCCTCGCCGCGGCCGGCTGTTGGTACGGGGTTTGCAATTTCGGTGAATGAGTCTCTGCGCGAGAACGGTTCATGGCGAACGCAAACTGGATGACGGGCATCTTCAGCCGGCAAGCGGGCGGCCTCGCCGAGAAGGTGGCTACCTTTACCGAGGCGCGGCATCAGGTGTTGGCCCACAACATCGCCAACATCGACACGCCCGGCTACAAGGTGCGCGACCTTCCCGTGGCCGAGTTTCGCGAGATGCTCGCCGACGCCGTCGAGAAAAGCCGTAAAACGGGCGGCCCGCTCCGGCTGCGGAGCACGCGGCACATTACGGTCGAGGCGGACGGGCGTCTGACGTTCGAGCCGATCGAACGCCGCGACGCCAACCTGCTCTTTCACGACGGCGGAAACCGCAGCGTCGAGCAGGAAATGAGCGAGGCAGTCAAGAACACGGTGCTCCATCGCGTGGCCGTGGAGGTCATGCGGAAGCAGCGCGAAACGCTCGAGACGGCCATTCGCGGACGAATATAGGGAGTGAACGATGTTCGGAAGTTTTGATGTCGCCGTCAGTGGCATGCGGGTTCAGCGGACGCGGATGAACACCATCGCGCAGAACCTGGCGAACCTGAACACGACGCGCAACGAGGCGGGGCAGTCCGTGCCCTATCGGCGGCGGATCGCCGTGTTCGCCGAGGGTGCCCGGGGCGAGGGAACGCCGGGTGTCCGCGTGGCGGAAATCGCTCGCGACCCGGGACCGTTCCGCGAAGTCTACGATCCGCATCACCCGGACGCGGGGCCCGACGGCGCCGTCCGCTATCCGAACGTCGACATGGTGACCGAGCAGGTGAATGCCATGGAGGCGGCCCGGGCCTTCGAGGCCAACGCGGCCGCGTTCGAGATGAACAAGTCAATGATCGTCAGTGCCTTGAGGATCCTGGCATAGGGCTGACCCCGGGCGAGGCCCGCCGGGGAAGCGGCGGACCCGCCCCCGACGGCGAGGACGAGAGACATGGCCGGTGACATAGGCGAGCATCTTCCCATCCGGCCCGGGCAGGTCGGGCCGAACCAGCCGGGCGGCGGGACCAAGGGCCCCGTCCGGCAGGGCGAGTCGTTCAAGGACGTCTTCGCCCGGAACCTCGAGAAGGTGGACCAGCTCCAGAAGGAGGCCGACGCGGCTTTCCAGCGCCTGGCCACCGGACGGACGCAGAACGTCACCGAAGTACTGAACGCGGTGCAGAAGGCCGACCTCGCGTTCAAGACGTTGATGCAGATTCGCAACAAGCTGGTCAACGCCTACGACGAGATTCGGCAGATGCGCATCTGACGGCCGGACCGGTTCCTGACGGGGTCCGACCCGCCGCACGGAGGACACGGCAATGGACTTTCTCCGACAACGGCTGAACCAACTGGCACAAACGTGGGACCAGTTGAGCGGCAGCGGCCGCGCCGCGCTTGCGCTGACTGCCCTGCTCGCCGTGGCCGTGTTGATCATCGCCTCCCACTATGCCGGCACGCCGGACATGCGTCCCCTGCCGACGCACTTCGGGCCGGACGAGCTGACCCGGGCCGCTTCCGCCCTCCAGGCCCAGGGCATTGAAACGGATATCCGGGGAGACCAGATCTACGTGCCGGGGGGCAAACAGGCCGCGGGTCTCAGCCTGCTGGCCAGTAGCCAGGCCCTGCCCTCCGAGAACGCCATCGACTTCCAGAAGCTCATCAGCGAGAACAGCATCTGGATGACCCACGAGGATAAACAGCGCCAGGAACGATACCTGCTGAAGAAGGGACTGGAAAAGTGCGTGCAGGCCATGCCCGGCGTTCGTCGAGCCACGGTGAATATTAACTTCGGCACGCGGCACACCATTCGGTCGAGCCCCGACGGGGTCTCGGCGTCCATCGCGGTGCAGTCGAGCCGGGCCGACCCGCTGAAGAAGCCTACCGCCGTGTCCGTGGCCGACCTCGTGGCGTACGCCGTGCACGGCTTGGATCGGAAGAACGTCCGCGTGATCGACACTACGGTCGGTCGAACCTTCAACCTCGCCGATACTGCCGCCAGCTACGGGGGCGACTACGTGGACATGGTCCGCGCGTATGAATCGTACTACGACTCGAAGCTCCGCGAGCAGTTTTCCGGCATTCCCGGCTTGGTCGTCGGCGTGCACGTCGAGCCGAACATCGATAAGGTTTCCGAGGAACAGTACAAGGTGAACCCCAACGAGGTGATCCCGGGGGGCATCGAGAGCCGCGAAACCGAGTCGAGCACCGCCGGCGGGGGGGGCGAGGTCGGCGTCCGACCCAACACCGGCGAAGGCACCCTGGGCGGCGGGGCACGGGCCGTCTCCGACAGCACCACGGAGGAAAACGTCCTCCCGGCCGTCGCGTACAGCCGGTCGACCACCCTTACCGAGAAGATCCCCGGCGAGGTGAAGGTCATCAAGGCGGCGATCAACATTCCGCGGAGCTACCTGGTCGACGTGGCCCGGCTCCGCACCGAAGGCGACAACGGCGCCGGACCGGAGGACGAAGGCCAAGGGGAAGGCGCAGGCGCCGCCGAGCCCGAGGTCGATGAGGCAGCCGTTCAGTCGATCTTCGAAAGCGAAAAAGTCAAGATCACCAAGCAGGCCATGAACGTCCTCGGAGCCGCGTCCGAGGAAGCGGTCAGCGTGGACTGGTACTACGACGTTGAGAGCGACGTCATCGCTGCTTCGGCGGGTCCTGGAGTGGCCGGCGGCCTGCTCGGCGCGCTGGAGCAATACGGTCCGTCGGCGGCGCTCGGCGTGCTGGGGTTGTTGGCTCTGCTCATGGTCTACGGCGTGGTTCGGAAGATCCAACCGGCGGCCGTGCCGACCGAGATGGAACCCCATGAACAGGAGGCCGACGACGCCGGCCTGAGTCTCGACAGCATCCTCGAAGGGGTGGAGCTCGAGGCCGACACGATCCGCTCCAGCAAGATGCAGGAACAGATTTCCAACATGATCAAGGAGGATCCGGACAGCATGAGCTCGCTGCTCAAGCGCTGGATCTCGCAGGAGTGACCCCGTGTCCGAAACGGTACTGAACAACGCGCGCAAGGCCGCCATTCTGCTGGTCAGCATCGAGGAAGACCTGGCGGCGGTCGTGATGTCGAAGCTCGACAAGGAGTACGTCACCGCCGTCACCCGCGAAATCGCCGACCTCAAGAACGTGAGCAACGACGAACGTGAGGCCGTGATCGAGGAGTTCTACCAGGTGGCGCTGGCCAAGAACCTGTTGGATTCCGGTGGGATGAGCACGGCGCGCAACCTGCTCCAGAAGTCCCTCGGCGAGGAAGAAGCCGAAAGCATGCTCCAGACGGTCGAGAAGTCGATGGAGGCGTCCCCGTTTTCCTTTCTTCAGCGTGCGGAGACATCGAACCTGCTGACCTTCATCCAGGGCGAGCACCCCCAGACGATCTCCCTGATCCTCTCGCACCTTCCGGTGAACCAGGCGGCGGAGGTCCTCTCCGGGCTGCCCTCGAAGAAGCAGGTGGAGGTGGTCCGCCGCGTGGCCACCATGGAACAGACCTCGCCCGAGGTCGTCGCCGAGGTGGAGAAGGCCCTGGAGAACCGCGTCAGCGCCATCGTCAGCCAGAAATTCGAGAAGGCCGGCGGGGTCAACTCCGCCGCCGAGATCCTCAACCTCACCGACCGGGCCACCGAGAAGGGCATCATGGAATCGCTCGAAGAGGAGACGCCCGAACTGGTCGAGCAGATTCGCCGCCTGATGTTCGTGTTCGAGGACATCATGCTCGTCAACGACAAGGGCATCCAGGCGGTGCTCAAGGAGGTGGAGAACGAAACGCTCGCCCTGGCGCTGAAGACCGCCAGCGAGGAGCTGAAGGAAAAGATCTTCAACAACATGTCCGAACGGGCATCCACCCTGATCAAGGAAGACATGGAGTACATGGGGCCGGTCCGCGTCAGCGACGTCGAGGCCGCACAGCAGAAGGTCGTGGACGTGGTCCGCCGGCTGGAGGACGCGGGCGAGATCATCATCTCCGGCCGCGGCGGAGAGGAGGAACTCATTGTCTAGCGTGATCTCCAGCGATCAGCACGACGCCGAAGCCCAGCCGCTGGTTGCTCTGAACCTCTCGGACGTCGAGGCCCGGGCGCGGGAGATCGTCGAACGGGCCAAAAGCGAGGCCAAGCGCATTCTCACGGAGGCCGTCCAGCGCGCCCGGGAAATCGAGCGCGTGGCGAGGGCCCGCGGCGAGCGCGCCGGTTACGAAGCCGGCGTCGAGAAGGGGCGCGAAGGAGGCCGCACCGAGGCCCGACAGGCCGAGACCGAACGCATCCAG
>CAZGEE010000174.1:3445-4856 GCA_964525035.1 uncultured Anaerolineales bacterium | reverse complement strand
CGCGGCTGGACGCGATGAGGCTTTGCGGACGGTTCGGGCTCCTGCCACTGAACGCGGGGCTGGACGCGATGCGGCTTCTCGGTCCGCTCCGCGGTCGGGGTCGGTAACGTCCGGGACCGCTTATTGGACGGTTGTCCGACGGGGCCCTGCGGGCCGCCGGTCTCGGTGCGTCGGCGCTCGTCGGCCTGTTCGAGGAAAGACCTGCTCTGCGTCTTGATCTCGTGCGAACGGGCCGGGGCCACTTCCTCGAAGTTCAGCGGATCCACGGGCCGCCTGGTGGCCCTGTCGAGCGTTTCTGCGAGAGTCGGCACGGACCGGTCCCGGCGATGCCGGCCGGCCTCCTGCGCGGCGAAGGTTCGCGGCGGACGGGCGTCGGCATGGCGGTAGCGGTACTCGTAGTCGGCCCGGAGCCGGACCTCCCAGTGCAGATCGCGGCGGCGCTCCCTCCACCTGCGGTGTGCGAAGATCGGATCGCACCCGCGGCGCCGGCGACAATGGTGGAACCACGGGCGGATGCCGCGGTCGATGAACCGCAACTCGAAGTAGTCGCCGAACACGTAATGGTGGTAGCGCGGCCAGGAGAACAGGCAGGTGATCAGTACGCGCGTCTCGATGATGATCCTCGGGCGATAGCGAATGATCCTTCGCCGATGGAACCTGGGATGGAAACGCACGGGGGCGAAGATCACCCCCCGGGCCTCCAGCAAGTAATCCCAGTGGCCCGGGACGTACAGCCAACCCCGCGGCGTCCACAGGTAGTGGCCCGGCACCCACACCCGGTCCGGTCGGGCGTCCAGCCAGTACCCCGGCCGCCAGACGTACCGCCCGCTGCGGTAGGTCCAACGGCCCGGTGCCCAGATGAAGTCCGGGCCCGGCGCCGGAGCGTTCGGTCCCGCCTCCAGGCTTTCCGGCGGAGGCGGCAGGTACTGAATCGGTTCGCCGCGGCGCTTCCAGAATCCGCTGACCCACTGGAATCCGTCTTCGACCGGCGTCCAATACCCTGGTACCCATCGGCAATCCGGGGGCGGAACGCGCCAGACCCCGCTGACCCACAAAAAGTCGTCCAGGTCCTCGTCCCACGCCCAGTAGCCCGGGATCCAGAGGGCGTCGTCCCCCTCGGGCTTCATCTCGGGCGGAGCTTCCTCGACGGGAGGCGGAGGCTCGCGCGGCGCGACGACCCCGGGCAGGGCCTCGTAGACGATCGGCGCGGCGAAGGCCTCGTGAACCGGGCCGCGCGTCAAAGGCTCCGCGCCCTCGCTCCAGATCCCTTCTCTCTCGTCATCGGCCGAGACGTCGGCGGACGTCGCGGCAAGCACCGGCAGCACCGCCGGATGGGCCGAAACCGTCGCCTCCGGCGCACCCTCCAGTGCGGCCGTCCACCGGTCGGCCCCCGGCGCCTCACCGTACGCGT
>CAZGEE010000174.1:0-3435 GCA_964525035.1 uncultured Anaerolineales bacterium | reverse complement strand
GGCGACCAGCACGGCAGCCGAGGCAACCGCCAGCACCCCCGATACACGTGAGCGGAAGATTTTCCGTCCGATCCGGTTCATGACGAGCCTCCTTTCGCGGGGTCCGCTGGACCACCCCGGCTCCCCCGGCCCGAGCCTCCGCCTTACCGTCCCGTGCCCGTTCGCCGTTGAGGAGTCCGGCTTTCTGAACGGCCGAGCTCTCGCCCGGTATCCGGAAAACGGGCCCGCGGCGAAATACTGCGTATTCCCTTGCGTTGAACCTTCGTCAAAGCTAGAATCACGGCCTGTTTCCCTACCTGCAATAATAACGTACTATTCGACGAAGTAATGCCGAACTAATTCAGAAAGGGGCGAAAAAATGCCCGAGGAAATCCTAAAGGAAGTGCTGACAAAGCTTTACAGCATCGGACTGAAGGCCAGAATGCTGGCCTTCTGGGTCAGAACCCATCGTCCAGGCCGGGACACCCACTCCGACAGGGAGATCTTTGCCCTTGACCTGGTCAACGGGTTCCCGCCGATCACCCGCAAGGCCCTGGGGATTATTTTCGGGATGTCCGCCAGCTCCGTCAGCGACATGGTCCGCAGACTGATCGACGAAGGCCTGGTCGCCGAGCGAGAGACGGCCGAAGGCGGCGACGCCCGGGAGAAACCCCTCGTGCTCACCGAACAGGGTGAGAGGTACCTCGAGGAGCTCAAGCAGCGCGAGGCCGTCCGCTACCGGTACCTTTTCGAAGGCATCAGCCCGGAGGAGTGGAGGGGCCTGATCGGCCTGCTCGAGAAGGTCGACGCCGCGGCCACCCGGCAGGTCAACGAGATGATCTTTGGCAAGTGAGGCCGCTCGCGCCCTCCGGCGAGGTCGCAAAGAGGGCCCGCCGTCCGGTGGAGAAGACCGTCGGACCTGTTGATCCGACGTGCCCGGCTCCCCACAAGGTTCTTGGCCCCGCGTACCCAATCGGGCCTTTTTCGCAATGCTCGTACCGGGGTGGGCCGATATAGGGTGTTGACTGTTGTGCTTCACGCCGAGTAGACTTAACAGAGAGGGCTTTGGGAAGAATGCCTGGCAGGGACACCGCTATTAGGCGATACCACGATGAAGGCCTCGCTTGTTAAGTGCACTCTGGTACTAACTGCCAATGACATTAATTTGTCTATCTTTAAGCCGCCCTGGCTTTCCAAGACTGGTATTTTTCACGAACAGGAGCTTCAAGGCAAGATCGTGCTGTCTCCGATGGCCGTCCAGATCCCAACTGAGGGTTTTCAGCTCACAGTGCTTCCCGACCGCATCCAGATGGCGGTTTCTCCTGCGCACGATGCAGCGCGCGCTGATATTGATCGTGTGCTCGGTGGAATCGTTAACACTCTTCCGCATACGCCGTATGCAGCCGTAGGGCTGAACTTCCATTTTCTTCTAGCTGTTGAAGAGCACACTTCTATCAGTTCCTACACCCGCCGGTCGTTTGCTTCACCTTTTGCAAATGGGCTGTGTGAGGACAAGGCCGTTAACCCGAAGTTCGGTTCTTACTTCTCCTTCGATGCGCTTGGAGCGAGATTGAAGGCCGACATCAAGCCGATACGAGTCTCTGGGCAGTTACCTGCGCGCGATGATTTCCCAAAGCCGGGTGACGAAGTAGTTAAACTTGACTTCAATTATCACTATGATGTGATTGATGATGAAGCTCGTAGTGAGGCAGTGCTATCCGCTCTGGGCAGGTGGGAAGAGGCCTTGAGAATGTCTCAGCAGATTGTCGCGAAATTGCCGGAGTAGTCTGCGAAGGGCGAGCTACCATGCGCACATTCGACACTACAGCCACCGATCCGGTGCATCTCAGCAACTTACCTGATGTTTATGGGCGGCTTCGCCATGAAGGCGATATCCGTTGGCCTACGAGTTCTTTGGATTATGACGACTTGGCGGTTGCAGCTAGCCGTGATATCCAGACCAGGGATACCCTCAGCTTGCTTGCCAGTCTGGAGGAATTAATGCCGCGAAGTATGGGCAGATCGGCATTGCTCTGCGATCCCGCTGAAGGCGAAACTTGCCCGGCGAGCGTTTCGAGAGGACGTAGGACGCCCCTGATCGACGAGAGTAGTTGGCTGGCGCTGTTTGACTTTACGAACGTCCAACCGCACAATGAAAAGGCTGTGCTTTGCAGTATCACTGCAATAGCACGTGAATTGCCTGCAGAAGATGCATACGGGGAACGTTCTCGTCTGGAGCAAAGCACCTACACAGTGCCGGATTCTCTAATCTCGTCTGTGTTGGCCGCGTTCCGCCACATTATGCCTGGGGTTCCCTGGGAAGTTCAGAGTGCAGTTTTCCAGACTATCGGCCTGATTGCAGAAAGCATGCACATGACCGTGGGTCAGCCCGAGAAGGAATACGATCCGGAGGACGAGCGAGCGTGGTGGGTTAGA
The DNA here is from genome assembly GCA_964525035.1 of uncultured Anaerolineales bacterium. Classification (GTDB taxonomy): domain Bacteria; phylum Planctomycetota; class Phycisphaerae; order FEN-1346; family JAACEH01; genus CAZGEE01. The sequence continues at coordinate 1,020 of CAZGEE010000174.1, read as the reverse complement.
ATTCCCGTCCTATGCAAGGGGACGGTGAACGAAATATTGGCCGCTTACAATGAATTCAACACAAGGTTTGTACAAGAGGTCCCAAATGGCCAGCGAGACCGGATCGTCATTGACTTGAAAGGTGGCGAAGAGTAATGGACGGGGCCTATTTCCTGGTCGTTGCCCAAGAGCTATGTGAGGGTTCAAGCGAAGCCCACCAGCGGTCTGCAGTTAGTAGAGCTTACTACAGTGCGTTCCACGCCGTGGTAGGCGCATTTGACAAGCACGGGATTTTAATCCCGTCAAATGCCACGGGCCACGAGAAGGCTGTGCGTTATCTCAACAACTGCAACGATCAGGCCTTGGCTAAAGTCGGAACAAACCTTGGCACCCTTAGGACAAGTCGTAACACTGCTGACTATCGTATGCACAAGAAGGTAACGAAGTTCACAGCCAAGTTAAAATACGAGATCGCAAGCCAACTCATTAGAGAGGTCCGGGTCTCGCCTTTGGGCGGTGAGGATGCCCAAGAAGTGGTGGACGCAATTCGGAATTACCAGAGACTAACTGGGCAAACGTAAGGGCAGGGTGCGATGCTTCTGCTTGCAGAAGCATGCTGACCGGACGCCTCACCGGGGGGGGCACTCGCGCGGTCGATCCGGGCCGAGCCGTTCCATTCGCTGTGTTCCACACGACATACGTGCATGCTAGACCGGCGGCGAAGGGCGGGCAAGGGCGAAATCCGGCCCGATCTGAGAAAGGAAGAAGGCCGTCGGGTCTGTTGGCCCGACCTGGCCGGCTCATGGGGTTCCACGTGGCTGCGAGCCGCGACCCTACATGCTACGGCACATGCCTGACGGAGCAGGCATGCCACCCCGCCTGACGGAGCAGCCACGGCACCCGGCCGAAGGGCGCGCGTGGGAGCGACCGGGGCCGGGCTTACGTGCCTACGCCCTGCATCAGCGGGTGGCCGGGTACGCAGTGAGGGCCGCAGCAGCAAGGGTACGCGCGGCGGTCGAGCCCGAGGGCGCCTTCCAGGTC